>MHAF01000063.1:0-603 GCA_001802865.1 Ignavibacteria bacterium RBG_16_34_14 | reverse complement strand
AGTTCATTAATCTTAAAGGGGCATCAGGTTATAATCTTAAAAAGGTCGATCTTAAGATTCCACTTAGCACTTTAACCTTAATAACAGGAGTTAGTGGTTCAGGAAAATCTACACTACTGAATGAAACACTTGTTAAAATTTTGATGAGAGAGATTTATAAAACCAAAACTGTCCCGTTGCCTTATAAATCTATAGATGGTCTTGAGAATATTGATAAAGTAATTGAGATTGACCAGGCACCAATAGGAAGAACGCCAAGATCAAATCCGGCTACTTATACAGGCTTATTTACTTTCATTCGGGATCTTTACTCACAGCTTCCCGAATCAAAAATGCGGGGATACAGCACGGGCAGATTTAGTTTTAATGTTGAAGGCGGAAGATGCGAAGGATGCGGCGGAGACGGGCTTAAGAAAATCGAAATGAATTTCCTTCCTGATGTTTATGTCCAATGCGATGTTTGCCACGGTAAAAGATATAACAGGGAAACGCTTGAAGTTTTATATAAGACAAAATCAATTGCTGATGTTCTTGAAATGAGAGTTGAAGAAGCTCTTAAATTCTTTGATGAGCTTCCAAGGATCAAAAGGAAAATTAAAGGTA
>MHAF01000062.1 GCA_001802865.1 Ignavibacteria bacterium RBG_16_34_14 | reverse complement strand
CAGTTGTTTTTCGAAATTTATCTGTTTCTGAGGCGACAAATGTCGTTATTTAATAATCATCATCTACATATCAGTTCATGTAGCAGCAGGTTTGTTAGTGGGCTTATTCATTCTGAAATTAATAAAGTATCTGGATGAAGCAGAAGCGGACATTGGAGAAAAAATTATTGGAATTAACGAGTTAAATTTTTCAGTTACAAAAACCGCTTCTAAAAAGCGCTGGTTTCAGAAACCCTCAGGGTTGGCAATTCTGTTTTTCTTTCTGGTTGTATTGGGCTTATCATTTTTTCTGCCTGATCAGGCGAATAGCGATTTTATGTTCATTATTCTGATGATTATCAGGGCAATCATAATATTAACACTTTGGTATTTTCTGTTATCACCTTTGCTCAGAAAAATTTTGAGTAAAATACTTTCAAAGCATAAGTCAGAACGGTTAGAAGAAATAGACGATATTCTCCAGTTTTTCCCCATACTTAAACAAATTGTATTTTTTTCATGGAATAATTCGAAGAGGGTTAGGGGAATTAAAAAAATTAAAACTTTTATTTTCAGAGTAATACTTTATACCCTATACAGATAAAGATTATTTTTAACAGATGAGAGTACCTGTATTTGGTATCAAAGAGTGGACCCCTATCTCTCCGCACCCTTGGGAGTATTAAAAATTTCAACACTATTCATTTACTTTCTGAAATCTTTTTTAATATATCTTGTACTATTGAAATACTAACAGTCAAACAAAAGTTTTAAACACTCCGGATGTAATCATAAGCGTCTATAAAAATTATTACCTCTTTAAAAGTTAAAATTTAAGTCAATTTTACAGGTAAATATTTTCACCTGTCCATTTTAAGCCATTTAATTCTCAAAATAAGGCAAAACCACATTTAAATCTTGTGGCATTTTCTTTGAAAAATTGAGGATGAAAAATTTTTAAGTCTTATTCCGTAATTAACGGGGCGAAGCTTTGTTAAACTATTTATAATGAAAGAGATTGGATGAGAAAAAAAATTGCAACACTTGTGATGTTTATCGGACTTTTTTCTTTTACAAAAGTTTCCGCTCAATATGAAAATATGAGCGAAGAAGAGATTAAGAAAAAAGCTTCTGAAATGGGTTACAATATAGATGATTATCCAAAACAGCAGCAAAATTTCACACCACCTGAAACCAAAACAACTGAAACTGTAGTTCAACCTGTAAATAAGCCACTCTCATCTTACAGTGTAGCTGCTTTTTCCGACAGAGAAAAAGCAAAAGATCTTTCCGCTTTTGGCTACAATATATTTTCGCACAATCCCACTACTTTTGAACCATCTTCAAATATTCCTATTCCAACAAATTATGTTGTTGGTCCTGGGGATGAAATTATAGTTACCCTATGGGGAGAAACCCAACTTGTTCACAATGTAACTGTATCCAAGGAGGGAAGCATTTATATTCCAAATGCAGGCTTAATAAATGTAAGCGGCTTGAGCTTAGTACAGGTAAAAAATAAAATCTATAATTTATTATCCGAAACTTATTCCTCATTAAGTGTAACAGAAGGAGCAGGAACTAACCTAGATGTTTCAACCGGGAAACTGAGAAGCATAAAAGTTTTTGTACTTGGAGAAGTAAGTACACCCGGTGGTTATACACTTCCAGCTTTATCAACATCTTTTACTGCACTTTATTATAGCGGGGGACCAACTCTAAACGGTTCACTAAGAAAAATTCAAATCAACAGGAGAGGTAAAGTAATATCCGAGATTGATCTTTATGATTATATAATATCGGGAGATAAATCCAAAGATATAAAACTTGAAGATGAAGATATAATTTTTGTTCCGCCTGTAAATGAAAGAATTGCAATTGCAGGAAATGTTTTTCGTCCTGCAGTTTATGAAATGAAGCAGAATGAATCCTTAAAAGATTTATTAAAATTTGCAGGGAGTCTTACATTCAATGCTTACTATAACAGGTTACATATCGAAAGAATTATTCCATTCGATCAAAGGAATGAATATGTAAATAACATTCTTGATCTCGATCTTAATTTTTCTTCTGTTGAGGAATTAAAAAATAGTAATTATGATCTGGTTGATGGAGATGTTGTATCTATTTCAGGAGTAAACAAGCTTTCGGAAAATGTAGTTAAGATATACGGCAATGTAAGAAAACCCGGAGTTTATCAATTAACCCAAAGCCTGATGACGGTTAAAGATTTAGTTAATAGAGCTGACAGTACTTTTCCTGAAGCATTTCTTTCTAAAGCAACTCTTATAAGAACACTTCCAAATGAAAAGAAAGAGATTATAACTTTTAATTTGGCAAAGGCACTGGCAGGAGATCCTTATAATAATTTAGTTCTTCAGAATAGAGATGAAGTTACGGTTTATACTGAAGAGACTTTTTTACCAACTAAGAATGTTGAAATAGCAGGAGCAGTTAGAAATCCCGGCAGCTTTATAAGATATCAAAACATGACCTTATCCGAACTGATTATTTTAGCCGGCGGTTTAACAGATGCCGCAACTACTAACGAAATTGAAATAACACGGTTAGATACTCTTAGTTCGGAAGTTTATGCACAAAAATTTTCAGTTAATCTTCCAAAGGATTACTGGGTAAAAAACAAGCAAGATGATTTTCTTCTTCAGGATTTTGACAGAGTTTTGATTAAGAAAGATCCCACAAGGAATTTTGAACAGACAATAGGAATTGAAGGCGAAGCACTTTATCCGGGCTCGTACTCAATTTTATATGAAGGTGAGCGGATAACTGATTTTCTCAGCAGAGCCGGTGGGTTTAAAAATACTGCATACAAGGAAGGAATTTATGTTAAAAGAGAAACAAAAATTCTTACTAAAATTGAAACTGCTGAAATAACCGACTCCCTGCAGAAATTATACTTGGATAAACCGATTTATAACAGGGAAAGTTTCAATAAAGAATTTTCAAACAGGATTCCAATTCCCTGGGATGAAATTGAAGATGATAATTCATCCGAGTATAACATTGTATTAAACCCGGGAGATGTTATTGTAATTCCTAAAAATCCAAACGTAGTATATGTAACCGGTGAAGTTGGAATTCCTTCATCTGTTCCTTATAAAAAAGGAGCTTCACTTTCATATTATGTAGAACAAGCGGGCGGATACCTTGAGAGCTCGGCTGAAAGTGATGAGATTGTTGTTCAGCCGAATGGGAAAAAGTGGTCATCATCAGGTTGGTTCTTTATTCCTAACTCCGAAATACTTTCCGGAACTACAATATTGATTCCTTCTATGATTGAATCTGATTCTGATTCGTGGCCGATAATCAGAGATATTGTTACAGTTGTAAGTTCGGCGGCAGTAGTAATATTAACTGTAACTAATCTGACTAAGTGAGTAAAGTTAAGAATGAAAAATATATTAATGGATGAAAAGACAGAAACTGCTTTGGGTTCAAATGGGAATAACAAAGCATCTAATGAAGATGAACTAAAAAGAAAGGTTATTTTCTTAAGCGGAATATTTAAGCAAATATGGGGATGGAAAAAACAAATCATCATAATAAATTCTGCTGTAGCGATTGCTGCAGTTTCTTTTTTACTGTTTTTTGTAGATCCATATTATGAAAGCAGCATTGTAATCCTTCCTGAATTCGGAAACAATGCAACAACACTCAGCGGAATAAGTAATTTAGCTTCAATTGCTGGTTTGAATTTGGGGGAAGCGGCTCCCACAGAGATTTATGAAAATCTTATTTTAAGTGAAGCTGTTCTTGAACAAGTTATTTACAAAAAATATAATACAAAAGAATTTTCCAAATCTGTCAATTTAATTGAATACTATGAAGTTGAACCTCAGGAAGCTGGTGACAAGCAATCGGAAGAAAGACAAAAGTTTCTTAAGGTTTTTGAGGTTCTTACTGAATCTAAAATTGAAACTAAAATCGAAAAATTAACAAAAATTTTAACGGTTACAGTTGAAATGCCAGAATCGAAATTAGCTGCAGATGTTGCAAACACAATTGTTGAATCTCTTGATAATTATTTAAGAACCAGCCGAAAATCATTTGCTGGGCAACAGAGGTTTTATATTGAAAAAAGAATAAGCCAGGTGAAAGATTCTTTGTCAATAGCTGAAAACAAGTTAAGATATTTCAGAGACAGAAACAGAATTGTTGATCAATCCCCAAATTTATTCATGGAACAGAGCAGGTTAATGAGAAATGTTGAAATTCAGCAGGCTGTTTTTGTTGAGTTAACAAAACAGCTTGAGATTGCAAAAATTGATGAAATAAAAGATACTCCTGTAATTAACTTCCGCGAAGAAGCCAAAGATTCTGTTTTGAAAGCAGGACCATCTAGATTAAAAATATTAAGCATCCTGTTGTTTCTCTCAATCATGATCTCCTGTTCTTATTATTACTTTAAACCGCAATTACAAAAGTATTTCAGTCTTGTAAAACAAAATATTAAATAAATATACTTCTTTATATGGGTGAAAATGTCTGCAGATTTAACTTCTAAAACAATTCACAGTCTCAAGTGGAGTTACGCTTCTACAATAACTAATGCTGTTATGCAAATTGGTTATACTGCAGTGATGGCAAGATTACTCGAACCAAAAACTTTTGGTCTCGTTGCTATGAGCGGCGTAATATTAAAATTCGGAAGTTATTTTGCTCAAATGGGAATGGGTCAGGCTTTAATTCAAAAGAAGGAACTTTTTAATGATGATATACGGGCAGCATTTACCTCTTCATTAATAATGAGTGTAATATTTTTAATGCTCACCTGGTTTTTAGCCCCATATGCTGTTTTGATTTTTGATAACACTGAAGTTATCCCCATTATAAGAGTAATGTCAATTTCTTTTGTACTAACAGGTATTTCAACTACTTCATTGGCATTAATCAGAAGAAATTTAAAATTTAAATCATTGGCTGTTATTGAAATTATTTCCTATATAATCGGTTATGCCGGGATAGGGGTTTTATTCGCTGTTCTTGGTTATGGTGTTTGGAGTTTAGTATTTGCTTCCCTTGCCCAGGCTTTCTTATCGGGTTTGTTATCTTATTTTGTAACACGACATAATCTCCTGCCTCTTTTCAGCTGGAAAAAGTATAAACCATTGTTCTCTTTTGGAAGCAGAGTTTCTGTCATAAGTTTTTTTGAATTTCTGGGAACCAATTTAGATACATTGTTCATTGGCAGAATGCTGGGAGCCGGAAAACTCGGTTTATACAACCGTGCTTTTATGGTTGTTAATTTACCAATGCAGTATTTCACATTCAGTATCTCACGCGTTCTTTTCCCATCATTAAGCAGGATACAAAACGATAAAGAAAAGTTAAAGAAAATATATTTAAGTAGTATTTCAGTTGTTGGATTTATTTTATTCTCAATTTGCTTCGGAATATCGGTTACTGCCGAACAAATTGTAATGGTGATTCTTGGAGAAAAATGGATTGCTGCAGTTCCTGTTTTACAAATACTTGCTTTGGCCACACCTTTAAATTTTATTTCCCATTTTGATGGAATTATATGCGATGCAACAGCCAACCTGAATAAGAAATTAGTGTTACAAACTTCGTATGTAATAATGCTGGCAGGCTTCTTTTATTTCTTAGGTGGTTTTGGCCTGATTGGTTTTGCTGCAGGTTTGGTCTGTGCATCATTGCTGAGAAACGTTGGTTATTATTTTATAACAAAAAGAGCATTAGGATTTAATTCAAAAGAATTATTTAACTCTTTCTATCCTTCAGTTATTAGTGCTTTATTCATTACACTGATAATTTATATAAATCTTATCCTGATGCAGACTTTTATTTCCTCAAATCTTATACTTCTGATTGGATCTGTTATTATCGGTTCCTTAAGTGTAGTAATTTTTCTTTTCGTAAAGTTTAATTTCAGAATAAGAGAATTTTTAGAAGAAAGATTACTTGGGAATTATAAGATATATAATAGTTTGAAAAAGGTTTTTAGCATTAATACTATATGAATACTTATGTTAAGAAATATCAAGAGATGAACCATTGATAATTATTACATTAACTTTTTTAGTCGGATTATTATCTCTTGTTACAATTTATTTGTTCCCTGAGTTTTATAAAAGGATCTTATACATTTTATTCTTCTCTGACCTGTTCATTATTATTATAATTAGCCCTGCAGAAATTTTTATAAGTGCTTACATTTCTATATTTCTTACATTTTCTTTGGTTGTAATGATTTTGCTTAATCGTACAATAAAGATTGATTTTGTTGCAATCTTTATGGCGTGGTTTCTTATTAATTCATTAATATCATGGGGATTAAGTTATGTAATAACAAATTTCAGATTGATTACATACCCTTGTACTGCATTCGCAGTTTATTTCATGCTTTCACGATTATCAGACCAAAAAGCAATCAGGTTTTTTGTTAGCGTATTGATTGCAAGCGTATTTTTAGAAGCAGCAATTGGTATTTCACAATCATTCATAGGCTTTCCTGCATTTCCTGGTATTGTTGATGAACTATATACACACGACAGAAATTATCTCGCATATATTATCCCATCCATTTCTTCAATAGTTAACCAGGGAAGCGGGACGTTTGAACATTTTAATGGTTTAGGAGGTTTTCTTTCTCTGGCGGTTCCTATAATCTGGGGTTATTGGTTGTCAAATAAAAATGAAAAGTCCAGACTCATCATACTTCTTGTTGCTGTCTTAGGTGTAATAACAACTTATTCAAGAGGTGCTTTACTCGGCTCAATAATAGGAATTATTTTTATTTATCTCTATCGTTCTAAAATTTCCAAAACTAAATTTTTCAGAAATCTTTTAATTGTTTCAGTACTTTTTTTGTTAATAGGCGGCAGTATTATTCAAAATTATTACCAGTCAACGGAGAATTTTTCCAGCAGGTTTGATACTTGGTCCTTCGCAATGGATATTGCTTTAGGAAACTTAGATAAGCTGATATTAGGTTATGGAGTATTTTTCTTCAGAGAAAATTTTTTAGGATTAGCCAATAGTCTTACCGATCTTCACAGCGGACAGCTTCAAATATTTTTGGAACTTGGGATTGTGGGTTTTATTCTTTTTATGATTCTTTTTATCAACGCAATTAAAAAAGCTATAAAAGAAAATAATATTTTGAAATTATCTCTTGCAGG
>MHAF01000061.1:2651-6275 GCA_001802865.1 Ignavibacteria bacterium RBG_16_34_14 | reverse complement strand
TTGATAAAAGATTTGTCAGAATCTTTGCCATCATATCTTTATCAAAATAAACTTCAATTTCTTCCATTGCTGATCTTACTTTGAGCGAAATGTCTTTTCGTTCTGCAATTGACTCGAATGACATTGTTATTCCTTTTACGAACGAGACAATATTTCCTTTTGCAGCATGAAGTTTTAATTTACCGGCTTCAAGTTTTGAGAGGTCAAGTAATTGATTTATCAAACTGAGTAACCGGTTAGCATTTCTCTTAATTAAACTAGTTTGTTTCTGAATCTCTTCGCCGGATGAAGTTGGTGTGATTTTTTCTACCGGCCCGAGTATAAGAGTAAGAGGTGTGCGAAACTCGTGTGAAATATTTGCAAAGAAACGTGATTTCATCCTATCAGTTTCCTGAAGTTTTTCAGCTTCAACTTTTTTCAGTTCAAGATTATGTTTATATCCTGTCCGGTTCAATTCGTATTTTCTTATACTATAAAGCAAGCCAAAGGTAAGCAACACATAAAAAATATAAGCCCACCATGTTGACCACAAGGGTGGAGTAATAATAATTTTTATTGCAGCTCCCGTTTCATTCCAAATACCATCATTATTAGATCCCTTAACTCTGAATATATATTCCCCGGGATCGAGATTGGTGTAAGTAGCAAACCTTCTGGTTGAGCCAGTGTAATTCCATTCATTTTCAAAGCCTTCCATAATGTAAGCATATTTGTTCTTCTCAGGAGATTGAAAATCTAAAGACGCAAATTCAAATGAAAAAATATAATCATTGTGTGATAACTCAATTTCTTTTGTTATAGTAATTGACTTCTTTAGGATTGATCTATTGTTAGACGTATCAGTTCCAATAGGTACAGATTTATTGAATAGTTGAAAATCTGTTATTACAACCGGAGGGATATGGGAATTGTCTTTTATACTATCAGGGTGGAAAATATTAAAACCATTAACTCCTCCAAAAAACATTTCTCCGTTTTTATTTTTATAATAAGCCGAAGAATTAAATTCATTGTTTTGAAGTCCATCTTTTATGTCATAGTTTCTAAATGATTCATTCGCAGGATTAAATTTGGATAAACCCTTGTTAGTGCTGAGCCACAGGTTCGCATGATCATCTTCCAGAATACCATTAATAACATCGTTCGGCAAACCTTCCGCTTGTCTATAGTGTTTAAACTCTTCATTTTTTCTATCAAATTTATTTAGTCCTCCGCCATAAGTTCCAATCCAAAGTGTTCCTGATTTATCTTCATAAATTGAGGTGGTTGTATTATGACTTAAACTTTTAGGATCGAGAGGATTGTGCTTATATCTAGTAAATTGTTCTTTCCTCCTGTCAAATTTATTTAATCCGCCGTTGTAAGTCCCAATCCAAAGTATTCCTGAGTTATCTTCATAAATTGAAGTGATTCTATTTTCACTTATGCTTAAGGTGTCATTTGGATTGTGCGAGTAAATAGTAAACTGCTCTTTTTCTTTATCAAATTTATTTAATCCGCCTCCAAACGTCCCTATCCAAATTACGCCAGCATTATCTTCAAAAATTGTCCAGATTAAAGGCGAGCTTAAACTCATAGAATCATCTGGATTGAATTGGTAATGTTTAAACTGTTCTTTTGCCTTATCAAATTTATTTAGTCCTCCACCATAAGTTCCAATCCAAAATATTCCGGATTTATCCTGATAAATCCAATATACATTATTATTACTTAAGCTTGTTGGATCTGCGGGATTATGTTTATAAGTAGTGAACTGGCCCTTTGCTTTATCAAATTTATTTATCCCGCCATCAACTGTTCCAATCCAAAGTACTCCGGAATTATCTTCATAAATCGACTGGATAAAATTACTACTTAAACTTTTGGGATCAGAAGGATTCTGTTTATAATGATAAAATTGCTTTTTCTCAATATTAAATTTATTTAGTCCCCCGCCATAAGTTCCAATCCAAAGTACTCCTGAATTATCTCCATAAATTGATCTGACTGTATTATCACTTAAACTTCCAGGATCGTTTGGAGTGTACTGGTAATCAGTAAACTGCTCTTTTTCCTTATCAAATTTATTTAACCCTCCATAGGTTCCAATCCAGAGTACTCCGAAGCTATCTTCATAAATTGACCAAACCGCATTATTACTTATGCTTGCAGGATCATTGGGATTGTGTTGATAAATGGTGAATTGCTCTTTGTCTTTATTAAATTTATTTAATCCCCACGCAGTTCCAATCCAAAATATTCCGGTTTTATCTTCAAAAATTGATAAGATTGCATTATTACTTAAGCTTAAAGGATTGTCGGGATTATTTTGGTAATTGCTAAACTGCTCTTTTGTCCTATCAAATTTATTTAATCCTCCCCTTGTCCCAATCCAAAGTACTCCAAAGTTATCTTCATAAATAGTTCGAACATAATCGTTACTTAGGCTTGTGGGATCGTTTGGAATGTGCTGGTAATTGGTGAATTGTTCTTTTTCCTTATCAAATTTATTTAGACCTTTCGAAGTTCCGATCCAGAGCACTCCGGATTTGTCTTCATAAATTGACAACACTTTAGTATCACTTAAGCTTGTGGAGTCGTTTGGATCGTTTATGTAGTGAGTAAACGTCTCTTTTTCCCTATCAAACTTATTTAACCCACCGGCAGAAGTTCCAGCCCAAAGTACTCCGGAATTATCAACATAAACCGAATTGATAAGATTATCACTTAAGCTAGCTGAATCAGCAGGATTATGTCTGAATATTTTAAATTTATATCCATCGTATCTGTTCAATCCGTCTTCCGTAGCTAACCAGATAAAACCCTGTTTGTCCTGAGCTATTCCAAAAACTGTATTGACCGATAGGCCTTGTTCAGAAGTGATATGTTCAAATTCAATCTTATTTTTTTGTGCATAAAGGTTAGCATTAAAAAATATTATAATAATATAAAAAAAACTACAGCGAAGGATTTGAAAAATGTTTTTTATTTCATTCATTTTAGAATAAGCTGGATTAACAGGAAAGTATCTTTGAAGATAATATTGCTAATATTTTTTCAAATTTCCAAGAGCTTAATTTTATATTTAACTCTTTAGACTTAAACTTTGCAAAATCCACATTTGGAAGAATTTATCCGAAATTGATTAGTGATTTAGAAGAGTTAATAACTCATCTTATCAAGCTTAACTTTCCCTCTGAATATCCAGTAGATTGTAAAAGTATAACCGATAACGAACGGCATACCTATCAAAGCTATTGTAAGCATTATGCTCAAAGTTTTTTGCGATGAAGCAGCATTATAAATAGTGAGACTATAATCAGGATTGATTGTTGATATAACTATTCTGGGGAAAATTCCTGCAGCAAATAAGGCTAAGAGTGCAGCTATAGATGCACAGGATGAAATAAATGCTTTGAATTCTTTCCCACAATAAATCTCTCTTGGAATATTGGCGATGGCAAGCATATTTAATAAAGCAATAATAAAGAGGAAAGGTACTGCTTTAAAATGCTGAGTCATATGAGGATAATAAATCAGCGTTGCCATTGTTGTGGATACATAACAGATAACAAAAAAGATAATGGAATTGTTTACCCATCCTTTAACTTTCTTCTGAATTTCTCCTTCTGTTTTCATTACAAG
>MHAF01000061.1:0-2632 GCA_001802865.1 Ignavibacteria bacterium RBG_16_34_14 | reverse complement strand
ATAAAAAGTGCAACAGTTGTTATTCCAACTAAAACAGTATAAGGAGTAATTAATCCGAAAAAACTTCCTGCAAATTCTTTGTCTGCACCAACAGGTACACCTGTTACAATATTTCCAAGAGCAACTCCCATCAGGAAAGCAATAAAAATACTTGCAATGCTGAAAAGAATATCCCACATCTGTCTCCACCATTTTGCCTCCTGCTTACTTCTGAATTCTATTGCAACTGCTCTGAAAATCAAAACAAATAGCAGAAGCATAAATGCAGTATAAAAGCCCGAAAAGACAGTTGCATAAACATCGGGAAATGCAGCAAATAAAGCTCCTCCGCCGGTTACAAGCCAAACTTCATTTCCATCCCATACGGGACCTATTGCATTTATTAATGTTCTTCTCTCTTCATCTTTTTTTACAAGAAGGTGCAATGAGCCTACTCCAAGATCGAAGCCATCAAGAATTGCATAACCGGCAAGCAGAATCCCGATAAGAATAAACCAGATTGTGTTTAAATCGAAAGAGAATTCCATGGTTCAACCTTTCTTCCCTTCAAAAAGAAATTTTTTTGTTTCATATTCTGAACCAATTGTCTCTGGTTCTTCCGGTCCGTGCTGAATTTTTTCATTTAATAAATAAATGAAAAGAACAAAGAGAAATAAATAAATAACTGCAAACAGAATTAAAGAAAATGTAATCTGTTCCGCAGTTACGGATTTAGACAAAGCGTCAGAGGTTTTTAACAAACCATAAACTATCCAGGGCTGTCTGCCGACTTCTGCTGTAATCCAGCCTACCTGGTTTGCAATCTGAGGACCCAATACTGAAAAAACAAAAACCCACAAAAGCCATTTATGATTGAAAAGCTTTCCTCTCCACCATAAAAAAACACCCATCATACTAACAGCAATAAGAAAAAACCCTATTGCTACCATCAGATGATAGGCTTGAAAAACTATATTTACAGGAGGTTTCTCATCTTTTGGAAAAGAATTCAGCCCTAGGATCGGTTTCGTCACATCACCATAAACAAGGTAGCTTAGTAAACCGGGAATTGAAACTCCAAGTTTAACTTCTTTATTCTTTTCATCAACCCAGCCGAATAAATAAAGATTGGCTGCAGAAGAAGAATCAAAATGAGCTTCCATTGCAGCAAGTTTCGCAGGTTGATTTTGACTTACACCAACAGCACTCTGATGCCCGGTAAACAACTGGAATAATGAAGCAAACAGTGCAAGAAGAAGTGCAATTCTTAATGATGATTTTGCAAAATCAAGATGCCTTTTCTTTAGAATGTAAAATGCACTTACACTTATAACAAGGAAGGCTCCTGCAAGCCAGGCACCTGAGAGAACATGTAATAATCGATCAACAGAAGAAGGATTAAAAACCATTGCCCAGAAATCCGTTATCTCCGCACGTACGCCTAAATCATGATCGACAATATGAAAACCAGCAGGAGTCTGCTGCCAGCTGTTTGCAACTACAATCCAGACTGCGCTGAACATCGAACCTAATGAAACCATTATGGTTGCTATAAAATGAGTTCTAGGTTTTACTTTATCCCAGCCAAAAACAAGCAAGGCAAGAAATCCTGATTCGAGGAAGAAAGCAAAAATTCCTTCTGCAGCCAGTGCACTTCCAAAAACGTCTCCAACAAATCTTGAGTACGCTGCCCAGTTAGTCCCAAATTCAAATTCCATTACAATGCCGGTTGCAACGCCAATTGCAAAAGTTAAAGCAAAAACTTTAACCCAGAATTTTGTCATCTGTTCAAATAAAGAATTTTTAGTTTTAAGGTACATCCCCTCCATCATAACGAGAATTACACCTAAACCAATACTTAACGGAGGATAGATATAATGGAAAGCTATTGTGAAAGCGAACTGTAGCCTGGCAAGAATTTCTGTATCCATATTTTGTCTATAAAGTTTATATGATCGGGGCAATTAAAATAATTTTATCATATCAAAAATAAAAAATAAATCTTTTGTAAAGATTGCAGTATATTAATAATTAACCCTTATTAATTTTCTTATCCAGTTCTATTTTTTTTGCAAACTCGGCAGAAAATTTATAAATCATATCTGCAGCCTCTGAATTTTTTGTTGCTCTTTTATAAGTATCTGCCAGCTTAAGAAGAACCTGGTGAAAGTGGATATTCATATCATCAAGCAGCATGTCTTTTGTCCAAAGGTCTATACCAAGAGTTGCATTTTCTTTTTTATCCCAAATAGAAAGTAAAAATGATTTAGCTTCTTTAATTCCAGGTGATCCTGATTCGGTTGCTTCCCACTCAATTTTTTCGGGAACTCTATTATCATCCAGGTGAATTGTTAATGTTATATATGATATTTTGGACATTACTCTACCTGTTTCTTTTTTATTTTTCAATTTAAAGATAATAAAACTATTTAAAGTACGAATGAAATGGATTTACTTTTTTATTTCGAATCTCTTACATTAAATAATAAATTATGATATATAAATTATTCTTCATTACCTGTTTAATTATTTTTTGGAGCAGCATTTCATTTGCACAAACAGAAATGAGTGCAGGAATAAATGCAGGAGGTGGTTTCATTTCTGCAAATTCGCCAAATGAAGGAGCGTTTACGTCATCTATATTTATTGGTGG
>MHAF01000060.1 GCA_001802865.1 Ignavibacteria bacterium RBG_16_34_14 | reverse complement strand
ACAATTTAAATGAAGAATTTAGTGTAACAGTTTACTACCAGGGTATTCCTCTGGCTACCGGTTTGGGCAGCTTTGTTTTTGATACTCATAACGGGCAGCCTTCTATCTGGACCTTGAGCGAACCTTATGGAGCGAGTGATTGGTGGCCTTGTAAAGATACTCCTGCCGATAAAGCTGATTCGGCAGATATTTGGTTAACATGTAATTCTGATTTTATTGCTGTTTCAAATGGAAGTCTAATTGAAACTGTTGATAACAGGAATGGAACTTTCACATATAAATGGAAAAGCAGCTATCCAATTGCAAATTATCTTATCTCACTTGCAATTTCTGAGTATACAGTCTATCAGCAATATTTTAATTATTCATCAAACGATTTGATGCCGGTTATACATTACATATACCCGGAAATTTTTCCAAATATTAAAGAGCAGCTTGATAAAACAATATCAATGCTTGAGATCTTTTCAGATCGGTTTGGTCTTTATCCATTTATCAGGGAGAAATACGGACACGCAAGTTTTGGCAGGGGAGGAATGGAACATCAAACAATCTCTTCAATGGGAATCTTTATGGATGGAGTAATTTCACACGAGCTTGCTCATCAATGGTTTGGCGATAAGGTAACTTGTAAAGACTGGAAACATATTTGGCTTAACGAGGGCTTTGCAACATTTTCAGAAGGAGTTTACATTGAAGCGACTTCGGGTAAGAACGCTTATAATTCTTTTATTGATTTTCAGATGTCAAGATCAAAAACTGCTAAAGGAAGTATCTATGTTCAAAATATTAATTCAGTATCAGAAATTTTTAATGGTGCCAGGAGTTATTCCAAAGGAGCAGTTGTTCTTCATATGCTCAGAGGAATAACAGGTGATTCTTTATTCTTTCGGATATTAAAAAATTATTTAAATGATTCTGAACTTGAATACGATGTTGCAACCACAGAAGATTTCCAAAGAATTGCAGAAACTATTTACGGCAGTTCACTTGATTATTTTTTTCAGGAGTGGATTTACGGCGAAAATTATCCACATTATAATGTTAAATGGGATTATACAGAGCAGAACAATAATCTTTATGAAATTGATTTAAATATAGATCAGGCTGATAATACTTTTCCACGATTCTTTATAATGCCTGTTCAGATAAAAATTTCAACGACAATAACCGATACAATAATTACGCTGTTTAATGATCAGCAAAATCAGCCTTTCAAATTTTATGTAGAAGGTAAACCGACAAATTTTATTTTTGATCCGAATAATTATATCCTTAATGATGCATTTATTGATGATCCCCACGATTTAACAATACCTGAAAATTTTAATCTTGAACAGAATTATCCTAATCCTTTTAATAATTCAACAACAATAATTTTTCAAGCGAAAAATAGAGAAAGAGTTATCTTAAAGGTTTTTGATGTTTTAGGAAATGAAGTTGCGGTAATTTTTAATGAAGAAGTTGATGCAGGGGAATATGAAGTAGCTTTTGATGCATCTGGTTTTGGAAGCGGAATCTACTTCTATAGAATGTATGCGGGAGATTTTATAAACACCAAAAAGCTGGTTTTATTAAAATAGAATTTTAATACTCGTAAATAATCTCTCTCTCTAAAATTGAAAACCTGTTATTATTCGTCCCATTAACCTACCATTCCAAGTGTTATAGTTTTTTTAAGTAATTTTCTATACCATTTAACAGTTTTAATAATGAAGATATTATATACTTGTCTTTCAAAAAGCTGGGGTGGTTTGGAAATGACTGCAATGCAAAGTGCCGAAAAGCTCCAGGACAAAAACATTTTAGTTGATCTTCTCTGTTTTCCCGGTTCACCAATAAATGTTGAAGCTGAGAAGAGAGGAATAAATTGTGTAACGCTTAAAGCTGCGGGATATTTTCATCCTCTAAAAATTAAGGAATTAAATTTAATAATTAAGAAAAATTCTTACAGTCTAATTCACTCCCATTATTCAAAAGATTTGTGGATAGTTGTTCCTTCTTTGAATTATCTCAGAATAGAAATTCCACTTCTTTTAACCAAGCATATGGAATCTTCTATTATTAAAAAAGATTTTTTACACAGGTTCTTATATAAAAGAGTGAATTATATTCTTGCGATCAGTAATGTTATTAAGCAGAATATAATTAATACCTGTCCTGTTCCTAAAGAGAAAGTCATACTGCATTATAACGGAGTTGATCTGAAAAAGTTTGATCCTTTAAAAGCGAATGGAAAGAAAACTAGAAATGAGTTTAATATAAAAGACAATGAAGTTGTAATTGGAATGCTTTCAAGAATTACTTATGGTAAAGGTTATGAAGAATTATTGAAAGCTGCAAAAAAATTAAATGAAGAGTTCCCGAATCTTAAATTTCTCCTCATTGGTGAAGCAAGTTCCAATGAAAAAGATTATAAGGAAAGTATTAAAAAACTTGTTCGGGATTTGTCATTAGAAGAAAAAATTATCTTTGCAGGATTCAGAGAGAATGTTTCTGATTTACTCTCTTCAATGGATATTTTCGCTTTTCCGTCTCACGCAGAATCTTTTGGCAACTCACTTATAGAAGCAATGGCTATGGAAAAACCTTCAGTTGCAACTAACTCCCACGGAGTTCTTGATATTATTGTTGATGGTGTTACAGGTTATCTCTTTATCAAAAAAGATGAAAAGGATCTTGCAAAGAAATTAAAACTTCTGATTAACTCGCCGGAAAAAAGAATTGAAATAGGAAAAGCTGCAAAAGAGTATGTGATAAAGAATTTTGATGTAGAAAAACAAACCCAGGAACTGATTGGTTTGTATAGAAAATTAGCTCCATAACCGATTTTAGATATTTTTCACTCCTATTTTTAATAGATTTACAAACCATATTTTAATAACTAAGCGGAAGATTAAATGAGTTTAAATGAAAAGAAAAAAGATTTGGAATTTCTTGGTGATATGCCTGCTGATGAATTCAGGAAATTTGGCTACCAATTAATAGATTGGGTAACTGATTATCTGACGAATGTTGAGAAATATCCTGTGCTTCCCAATATAAAACCTGGTGACATAAGAAAGAAACTTCCTTCTTCTCCTCCTGAAAAAAGTGAAGGAATGGAGAAAATTTTTTCCGATGTTGATAAAATAATATTGCCTGGTGTAACTCACTGGAATCATCCACTGTTTATGGCTTATTTTAATTCTTCTTCAAGCGGTCCAGGTATTTTAGCTGAGTTACTTTCTGCAGCTTTTAATACAAACGGAATGCTATGGAGAACAAACCCTTCCTCTGCCGAACTTGAGCAGCATACTCTTCAATGGTTGAGAGAAATGCTCGGAATGCCTGAGGGTTTCTGGGGAATCATTTATGATACAGCTTCAACTGCATCTATGCATGCAATTGCTGCTGCAAGACAAAATGCCGGAATCAAAGTAAGAGAAAAAGGTCTTGCAGGGAGAAGTGATGTTCATAAGTTAAGATTATATGCTTCCGAACAGGCTCATTCTTCAATAGATAAAAGTGCAATTACACTTGGTATAGGTTTAGACGCTCTCAGAAAAATTCCAACTGATAATGAATTCCGTATGCTGCCAGGCGAACTTGATAAAGCAATAGTGGAAGATAAAAAGAATGGCTGGCTCCCATTCTGTGTTGTTGCAACAGTTGGTACAACATCAACAACAAGTATAGATCCTGTAGATAAAATTGCAGACATTTGTGAAAGAGAAAATCTCTGGCTGCATGTTGATGGTGCACATGGCGGTTCTGCTGCAATAATTCCAGAGATGAGATGGATTCTAAAAGGAACGGAAAGAGCAGATTCGTTTCTGGTTAATCCTCATAAATGGCTCTTTCATCCTGTGGATATTACAGCTTTTTATACCCGCAAGCCCGATGTTTTGAAAAGAGCATTTTCACTCGTTGCGGATTATCTTAAAACTCCTGAAGTAAAAGAAGTAGATAATTATATGGATTACGGAATTCAACTTGGAAGAAGATTCAGAGCATTAAAGCTTTGGTTTGTTATAAGATATTTTGGTGTTGAAGGATTGCGGGACAGGCTTCGTTATCATCTTTATCTTGGAAAAGAATTTACAAAGTGGGTTGATGAATATCCTGATTTTGAAAGGATGGCTCCGGTTCCTATGAGTACAATCTGTTTCAGACTTCATCCTGAAAATATTAATGATGAAAATGAACTTGAAAAATTAAATCTTCGTCTCGTTAATGAGCTTGATGCAACAGGAGATATTTTGGTTTCTCATACAAGGCTTAATGGTAAATATGTTTTAAGAGTTAATATGTCAGGGCTTAGAATGGAATTGAAGCATATTGAAAAAGCCTGGGAGATTATTAAAACAAAAGCGGAAGAGATATTGAGAAGGCTAAAAATTAAATTATAAAAGATATGTCAATATCAATCTAATCTATGTCGATAACGGTTATAGATTAAAAAATATCTTTTAGTGTCTTTCTTCATTAATTCAAAATATTCTTTAAGCTTATTGCTTTTAGTAGAACCAATTCCCAATTGTTCAAATGTATTAAGATATTTTTCATTAACCTCATCTCCTAATATTCTTTCAGACCCTTCTTCTCCACTTATTAGAAATTCAAAATTTTTGTTGATATATACATTAATTTTTATTTGATCGTATTGAGCTGGAGTTATTCTATTTATTAGTTGATTTAATTTCTTAAATGGTATAATAAATACATGTTCAATCCTTGATTTACTTATAATTTCTATTTCTTCAGATGAGATATCTTTTTGGTTAGTAATTTTAGCTACAGCTTTTTTACCAAGATTTTTTCCACTAACTAGAATTAAAAATTTATATTCGTTATAAAACATTTCTTCAAATTTTGTCTTTCCAATACCATAAAAGTATTCATTAAATCCATTAGGATATCTTCTTGATGAATTACTATATATTAAAGAACAATTATGACTATTTATTATTGCTTTAGCTCTACCAACATATTGAACAGGAATTCCAGTTTTTAACAAAATACTCTTAAATTCATTCGCGAGATTCTGACCCATTTCATTTGACATAGTAATTTCCTTTTAAAGATTTATGATTTCCTGAATAATAAATGAAATATTTTTCATTTCTAAAAAAAATTCCATTAAAATTAAAACCTCAAAACCGATATAGAGATTATAGAATAAAGAAGATGTCATTAAATAGTGGTATAGAATATGTTTAAAAGAAATCACCCGATAGGTGAAAG
>MHAF01000059.1 GCA_001802865.1 Ignavibacteria bacterium RBG_16_34_14 | reverse complement strand
TTGAGCAGAATATCAATAAATCAAAGAACAAAGTAATCAAAGAAATTAAAAATATGTTGTTAGCCGCTTAAAGCGGTCAACTTGAGTAAATAATTTATGAAGGGAGTTGTTGTTCTGTCACGATTATCATCACCAATTGGAAGCATGAAAAATTCCTTTATTTAATTTTTCAATCTTGCAGTTCTCACAACATTTAATACCGATGATAAAATAATCACAATCAAACATCCAATTAAGTTGAACCAGAGAAAAGGTATTTTTGTAAAGATAAAACAATAAAGAACAATAGTCTCTGCTATCAAAGCTGCAATAAAAGTTGGTGTGCCTTGTATCCTCTTTAAATAAAAAGCTACGAGAAATATTCCCAGTATTGTTCCATAAACAAGTGAGCCTAGAATATTTACAGCTTCAATTAAGGTTCCGAGACTATTTGCGAAAAGAGCAAAGTTGATTGCATAAATTCCCCATAACACAGTAGCAATTTTAGATATTTTAAGATAGTGAGCTTCTGAAGCATTTTTTTTAATAAGTCTTTTGTAAATGTCAATTACAGTTGTTGAAGCCAGAGCATTAAGCTCTGCGGAAGTTGATGACATTGAAGCTGAGATAATTGCAGCAAGTACAAGTCCAATTAATCCGATAGGCAGATAGTTAATAACAAAACTTAAAAATATATAATTGGTATCATTCTCATCAGCACCAGGATTTGTTTTTTTAATAAGTGAAATTGCTTCATTCCTTACTTCTTTTTCTTCTTTTGTAAGTTCATCTATTTTATTCTCAAAAGATTTAATCTGTGATTCTTTTTTTTCATCAATAGATATAAGCATTTGCCGGATGTGCAATTGTTTTTCATTATTCAGATTCACATACTTTTTTTCAAGATTTTCATATTGTTCGGAATAAGTCCCTGATTTCACATAATTCACCTGAACAGGATTAAAGAATAATGGAGGAGTAACAAATAGAAAAAAAACAAAAACCATAACTCCGGTAAAAAGAATAAAAAACTGCATAGGAATTTTTACAATTCCGTTTGTCAATAATCCCATCCTGCTTTGAGTGATTGAACTTCCGCCCAGGTATCTTTGAACCTGTGATTGATCGGTTCCAAAATATGAAAGCATTAAAAAGGTTCCACCAATAATGCCAGACCAGAATGTGTACCTGTTCGAAAGATCAAAAGAAAAATCAATTGCATTAAACTTTCCCATTTTACCTGCAACAAGAGCAGCATCTTTAAATGAAATATCAGTTGGAAGAAGAGTAATTATTGTAAAAAAGGCTGTAACCATTCCCGTTGTAATAATTATCATTTGGAGTATATGAGTTTTATTAACAGCATTAGAACCCCCAATAGAAGTATAAATTATAACCAATCCTCCTATTGTAAAAACTGCAATATTAATATTCAGGTTAAGTAAAACGGATAAGATTAAAGCAGGAGCAAAGATTGTGAAACCCGCAGCAAGTCCTCTTTGAGTAAGAAACAAAACGCTTCCAAGTACTCTGTTCTTTAAGTCAAATCTTTTTTCAAGGTACTCATAAGCAGTATAGACATTTAGTCTGTGATATATTGGAACAGCTGTTATGCTTAGGATTACCATTGCAATTGGCAAACCAAGATAGAATTGAACAAACCGCATTCCATCAATATAAGCTTGCCCGGGAGTTGAAATAAAAGTAATTGCACTTGCCTGTGTTGCCATTATTGAAAGAGTAACAACATACCAGGGAGTTGAACGGTTAGCACGGATAAAACCATCTATATCTCTTGTCTTTCTTGTTTTCCATGATCCGAATGCGGTAACAAACACAAGAAAGCTGCACATTAAAATCCAGTCAACAATACTCACTCAAAAGCCTTAGAGAAATAGTAAAAGAGGATTATTAAGAATATTAGAACAGTCAATACCAAAGAATAAATTTTTCCCCATGAACCTAAAACTGGTGGTGTATCATCTGAATGATCTGATTCCTCTTCTTTTTTAACCACTCTGCTTCCCCGCAGAAATTAAGTTAATGAATAATCTGAAAGCACCAGACACTCCTGACGGAAGCTGTCTGAAAAAAGAGAGAGAGGTATATATAAATACTCCTTTGCCAAATTTAGAATAGATTATTCCTCCATTTAAAGGACCTTCACCTTTATCATTCATCGAGAGAATAGTTTCATAATGCTGATCAACATTATCCGGAAAATATAAACCTCTTTCCTGTACCCAGTTATCAAAATCTCTTTCTGTTATTTTGTTCGGGAATTTTAATAATTCATGTTGGGTCTTTAAAAAGTAAACAGGGGATTCTTCATCAGTTACCCTGTCTCTTGATATTTGAAAAGAATATGGACCTATTTCATCAGTAGCCAGATTGCTGTTGGTATTATATTGAACTACAAGTGTACCACCGTTGTAAACATAGTCAAGTAATTTTTTATTTAATACTGATAATCTCTTTCTTGTATTGAATGCTCTTATCCCTGTTATAATAGCATCATATTTTAATAAACCGTTTTCAATCTGATTATCGGAAAGTTTATCAACTTTATACCCAAGCTGCTCAAGATATTTAGGTATATCATCACCTGATCCTTCTATATAACCAATGCTGCTTATAATTTTTTCTGTGTCAAGTCTGATCAGTTTTCCCGATGCTGATGGAAAAAGAGTTTGTGTTTGTATATGAGGATAACTTATTGTAACCATCTCTTTATTATAAATTTCATTTGCAGAAATTACTTCCACGGTAAATTCAGTTTCTCCGGGTTGTTTCGGAGGGGTAATCATGAAACTAACTTGTTTTTCCTCATTCCTTTTATTAAAGCTTATTGAAATCTCATTTGGAGTAACATTCCAATTCTCAGGTATTTTCAAATGTGCTTTGCCGTTGAAGGTATCAGTGTTATTTCTTACTGAAAAAACGATCTTGCGTGAATCATTAGAAGGGAAGAGATAAATTTTATCCTGGAGATTAATTGTTACTTCTGGAATTATTTCAACCGGTCTGTATTTTTCTCCTTCAACAGGATCATTCCATCTATATAATACAGGTATTGATAAGGTAATGTTACCATCATCAGTTGATAAAATAAAATCAGCAGTTAAAGCAGGATCATTTTCTGCTTGCCCGATTAATCTTTGATCATCAACCGTATATCTGAATTTTTCAGGTTTGTGAATTAGCCAATATGGCTGTGTAATTGTAATATTATTCGGAAGGTTGAAAGAGTACTCGTGAGAAATAAACTCATTTTTGGAAAGATCTTGACTATAAAGAGAATCATTTTTAAGATAGGATATATTTATAGTTTCTAATTTAAAAGGATAGCTGGAACGATTTACAATTCCGGCACTTATTTTAATTATGCTTTCCGACGAATAAGAATAGTTATCTGAAACAGCTTCAATCCATATTCCTGAAGCAGAGCGGATAACTTCAAGCAGCTCCTTTTTCTTTTTATCTATCCAATAATTCCCAGTATGCTTTTCCATTTCTTGATAAGCTGCGATAAGGATGGGAAGTATTTCAGATGGATTTACTGGATTGTATTTCTTTTCAGCTTCCGAAAGAAGGCTTCCTATTTTTTCACAACCTTCAACACGGTTCCAAGATAAATCAATTCCATCAAACAAATCATTTTGCGCCGAATCACCTTCAATATATTTAAAGTAATTAATATTCTCTCCTCTTCTTCCCAATCCACCAACACCCTGACTTTTATTCATGGATCTGCTTTCAGCAGCAATTTCTGAATAGGATTTACCAAGCAGGGGATTGTAATCACCCACATCAATTTTTATAATATTTTCCTCATTTTGGAGAAGAGATTGCCAGCCATTTAAATATAATCTTTTTGGCTGCCAGGTTTTAACATATTTTAATTGATCGGGAAATTTTGTTGAGTCTCCTGAAAGTTTAAAAGTTTCTTTGGCTAGAATTGCAGATGCTGTATGATGACCGTGTCCTCCTTCACCTGTATCGGGAAATCTTGTAATAATAACATCGGGCTGAAACTTTCTTATAATCCATACGACATCCGATAATATTTCCTCTCTTCCCCAAAACTCCATAGCTTCATCCGGCGACTTTGTATAGCCAAAATCAATTGCTCTTGTAAAAAACTGTTCCGCTCCATCAATTTTTCTTGAGGTAAGAAGTTCCTGTGTTCTTATTATTCCGAGAAGTTCATCCTGTTCATTTCCTATAAGATTCTGACCACCGTCTCCACGTGTTAGTGATAAGTAACCTGCACATAAATGTTTATTATAAGAGAAATAAGATAGAAGACCTGTATTGTCATCATCAGGATGAGCTGCAATGTAAAGAACACTGCCTAATATATTTAGTTTTTCTAATGCAAGTTTAATTTCCGATGAGTTTAATACTTTTGCCGGCTGGGCAAAATGAGAGGCACTAAAAAATAAAATGGATACAAGTATGAGGAGAAAACTTCTTTTCATATAAGATATATCAATTTGGATAAATTTAATGGTTTATTATACAAACTATCTAAAAATTATCAAAGGGATTAATGGCTATTACTGGTTCTACATTCAAATATTGAATTTCTTATATTTATCTATCTCAATTTATTTTAACTGAAATATTAATGATAAAAATCAATGATTTCACAATCGGGGGAAATAATCCTTTTGTTCTTATTGCCGGGCCTTGCGTTGTTGAAAATGAAAAACTTGCTTTGGAAACTGCTGAAGAGTTAAAGAAGATTACTACTGAACTTAAAATCCCATTCATTTATAAATCAAGTTATAAGAAAGCAAACAGGACAAGCATCTCATCCTTTAGGGGAATTGGTGATGATGATGCAATCAATATTCTTTCTAAAATCAAAAAAGAATTTGATGTTCCTGTTTTAACAGATGTTCATCTTCCTGATGAAATAGAAAAACTAAACGATGCTGTTGATGTTTTGCAGATTCCGGCTTTCTTATGCAGACAAACCGAATTGTTAATTGCTGCTGGAAAGAGCGGTAAAATAATCAACATTAAAAAGGGCCAGTTTCTTGCACCTGAAGATATGCAGCATGCGATTGAGAAAGTTTTATCTACCGGAAATAAAAAAATTCTTCTAACTGAAAGAGGAACTTCTTTTGGTTATCATAATCTTGTTGTTGATATGCGTTCACTTGTAATTATGAAGAAGCTTGGATATCCGGTGATTATGGATGCAACTCATTCTGTTCAATTGCCAAGTGCGGGGGTTCAAACGAGCGGGCAACCGGAGTTTATTAAACCTTTAGCATGTGCTGCTGCTGCAGTTGGTATTGATGGTTTATTCCTTGAAGTTCATCCTGAACCTGAAAAAGCTCTGAGTGATGCAGCAAGCCAGTTTCCTTTAAAAGATTTGAAAGAACTTCTAATAAGTATTAAGGAGATTGATTCTTTAATTAAAAAGAATTAAAAAAATCTTATGAATAATGAAAGAACATTTCCACGAAACCTAACTTCTAATGAGAATATGCTTTTATTTTCTGTTCTCCCCGAAAATAAAACAGGTTACAATGCTTATAGAAACAAGATTAAAGCTTTGGTTGTTACAGGATTTGGCAGATTTGGTGGAGGAAATTTTATTTTAGGAAAAGAAAATACTAAACCAGATTTATCATTCTCATCATCTCCTGTTTTTGCTATGGGCACAAATATTTATAAAGAAGGTACAATTGATATTGCTATTCATGAAGAACTGGATGATGAAATTGAGTATGATATTTCTGTACTAAATCAATCCCATCGGGCGGGATCAATTCCAGAAACATTAACAGAAATTAAAAGATTGAATTACTCTGAATGGAATCCCGGTGATACAGCTCCAAATGATGGTTCTTATGTTAGGGAAGTAAAAATTATTGAGAATGAATATATGCTTGCAATAGCAGCTCTCCATAAAAAGATCTGGCTTCACGAATATAAAAGCGGAGTAAATTTCATAATCCCACTTTCTAATTTTTATAACGAATTAATGAGAGTTTGCAGTATTAGAGATTCTAAGATTGCATTAAATCCCTCTTCATTTTTCGAGAGTCTAAAAAATTTTAGTGATATAGAACTGAAACTTGCGTTCCTTAGTTATAACAAGTATCTGAAAAGAATTACTATTAATGAACCAATTCCCATTGATTCTCCAGTAAAAAAAGAGATAAAGTTTTTATCAATCTTCAAAAAAGGTAAAAATTGACTAACGAAGAAATTAAAAATAAAGGTAAGGAAGTAATTCAGATTGAAACAAGGGCAGTTTCTGATCTCATTGAAAGTATAGGTGATGAATTTGTAAAAGCAGTAAATGTTTTATTTGAATGTAAAGGAAGAGTAGTTTTAACAGGGATGGGGAAGTCGGGATTAATTGCCAGAAAGATAGTTGCCACATTAAATTCAACAGGCACAGCTTCAATTTATCTTCATCCAAGTGATGCACTTCATGGTGATCTTGGAATGGTAAGAAAGGAAGATGTTGTCATTTTAATATCAAAAAGCGGAGCGACAGAGGAGCTTGCTAACCTAATACCAATGCTAAAAAGACTTGGTGTTAAACTAATTGCAATGGGTGGAAGCAGAAACAGCAGGTTTCAATCTGAGTGCGATATTTTTCTTGATATCAGTGTTAAAGAAGAAGCTTGTCCCCTTGATCTTGCTCCAACTTCATCAACAACTGCTGCACTTGTAATGGGAGATGCACTTGCTGTTGTTTTACTTCAGATGAGGGAATTTACTGAAGAAGATTTTGCTGTTTTGCATCCCGGTGGAAGCCTGGGAAAACGTCTTTCTCTTTCAATAAAAGAAATAATGCATAAAGATGATAAGGTTCCGGTTGTAAAAGAAGAAACATCAATTAAAGATGTTATTTTTGAAATTACTTCAAAGAGACTTGGAACAACTACAGTGGTTGATAGGGAGGGAATTCTTAAAGGTGTAATTACTGATGGAGATTTGAGAAGACTGCTTGAGAGAACACTGGATATTAAAGATTTGAAAGCAAAAGATATAATGACAAAAAATCCAAAAGTTATGAGAGATCATTACCTGGCTTCTTTTGCTTTGCAGACAATGGAGAATTATAAAATTACCACTCTCATTATAACGGACAGCGGGAATAAACCTGTTGGAATAATTCATCTGCACGATCTTGTTAACCTTGGTTTAAGGCAGAGATGAGAATACTTCTGCTTGCATTCTCACTATTAATATTAACTTCATGTTCAGATCAGAAAGTTAAACCTTCAATCAATCCATCACTTAATGTTGAGGAGCTTCCTGCGCAGGAAAGCTGGAATGCAACTGTTTTCTTTTCTGATTCCGGTAAAACCACTGCGATTCTTAAAGCAGGACATTTACAGGTTCTTAATGAATCAAGAGAAACGCTTCTTGACCAGAATATTAAAATAGATTTTTATGATGAGGAAGAAAGAAAAACCACTACTCTGACTGCAATAAGAGGAAGAGTTGATGATGCAACAAGAGATCTGTATGCAATGGATAGCGTTGTTGTTGTAAGTGATAGTGCAACGATTGAAACCGAAGAACTTAAATGGAGAAATTCAGATAAAAAAATTGTCTCTGATAAATTTGTTACAATAATTTCTCCTAAAGAAAAAATACAAGGGTATGGTTTTGAATCCGACCAGCATTTACAGAATTATGTTATTTATAATATTACTTATGTAACAAGAAGGGATACGTTGTGATCGAGAGAGCAAGAGCAAGTTCAAGAGCAAGAAGATTAAAGTGATTAAAAAATTGAAAAGATTAATCTTAGTAATCTTTGAATCTTAAATTTTTCAATTATAAAATCCAGTCGTGAACTTAAACCTGATCTTGAACTCCGGCACAGAATTTAAAGGAAATGAAATACTTATTGTTAATATTAATTTTTATCATCTTAATAGTAAGCAGTTATCCCCAACAGAATGAATTCATAACCGTTGTTGGGGATAGTCTTATTGGTAGAACAATTAATGGTGAAACTGTTCGCGAAGTTTATGGGAATGTTGTTCTTACGCAGGCAGATGTTGTTATAAACTGTAATAAAGCAATTCAGTTTATAGCAAGAAATGAAGCAGATCTTATTGGTAATGTTGTTGCTAAGCAGGGTAGTCTTACAATAACAACAGAAGAAGCTCATTATTTCGGTGATCAG
>MHAF01000058.1 GCA_001802865.1 Ignavibacteria bacterium RBG_16_34_14 | reverse complement strand
AAAAAGTCAAAGCGGTATCCATTTCTTCTTTGTTTTATAAAGTCTTTATAAATAATTAAATCAACCTGTTATGAACAGTCATCCTAGAGTAATTGTTTTAAGAACAGAGGAGCTGCATTATATTATTAAATTTATTAGGGTGACGCCGCAATCTCTAAAAAACAAAATTATCTTTGCAGTGAGTTCAAAACGGTCGACACAAAGTATTTTATTAAAAAGACTTTCTCTGTTAATAATCTCTGTTAAGTTATGATACTACTGAAAAAACATAATCTTTCTGATTAGTCCAGACATACATTATCCGACCAATTAGTTTCTTAGCTATCCTTATAATGGCTCTTTGTTTACCCATCCGGTGGCTTAAGTCCGCAAAACAGGCCGTCATAGCTGGATCTTTTCTTACCGCCATCCAGGCTGCTTCTATTAACAGACTTCTTAAATAACCTTGCTGTCGTTGGGTTATTCCAACTACATTATAATCTTCTCCACTAGAGTCTGTATCAGGTGCCAAACCTATGTATGCAACTAGTTTATCAAATTTTCTGAAACGGCTGATGTCTATAATTTCAGTAAATAATGTTACCGCGGTTATAAAACCTATTCCTGGCACAGTTAAAAGATGTCCTATGATTTTATTTATTTTCTTGTTCTCTCTGAGTAACTTTCTTAGTTCTCCGAGCACTTTAACTATTTGTTCCCTGATTTGCTTTAAGCTCTCAAGTAAGAAATTAAGAGTTGTCTTTTTTTCTCTATTATTGAACTCTAACTCTGATAGATACTTTATAAAATTAGCACTCCAATGTTTAATCTCATTATTCCCCGGAAATTTAACCCCTGAAAAGTATAATAATGACATTATTCTGTTCTTCATTCTGGTTTGATCCTTTGTTAACTGTACCCGTAGTCTGCTTAATGATCTTATTGCTTCGCTTTCTTCGCTTGGTACATATATTCCTTCCAGGTGATTAACACTGAGTTCCTTTGCTAATTTCCTTGAATCTATTTTATCAGTTTTTCTTCTTTTTTCCTTATGAGTGCTTGGTACATCTGCAGGATTGACTACAATATTATTTATTCCTGCTTTTCTTAATACTCTATCTATCCAGTAGCCGCAAAAACCAGCCTCATATACTGTATGATATGTGGCTCCCGGATAATTCTTTGTTAAATATTTTATCAATTCTTTTGGATCTGGGTCCATTGAAATTGTCTTTAAGTGTATTCCAAGAGATATTATTGTTACTATCCATCTGTTCTTGTGAACATCTATTCCTACATATAGATGTTGTCCTAGAAAGCTGACTTTTGTATTTTCCATCTGGGTATCCTTTACTGTTTTTTTATAATTTAATTAGATGATTTAATAATCAATTTATCTAATTTGCAGAAAGGATACCTTTTTTAATTTCTATTTACTTTTTAAACATAATATCTCTAATCTCTCTCTTGTTGAAAGAGAGAGACTTATTGACACTAAAACTAAAATTCGATTTATCTTGACAGAAAACTAATCTAAAGACATAAAAACAAAATAAGCCCTTCTCTTTTGTGAGGGTAGAATTATTTTTCACACTGTCTCTTGTAAGAGAATGGTTGGGTTGAGTTCAAAGGCATTTGCGAAATAAAGTGTATAGATTTTGCGAGAAACTTTATTTTAGAAAATATTTTGGACACCATTATTATTTTTTAAGGAATAGTTATGAGATTTGAACGTTCAGCAGGTATTCTTCTTCATCCAACTTCTTTACCGGGCAGATTCGGTATAGGAGATCTTGGTAAAGAAGCATACAAGTTTGTGGATTTTCTCGAAGCTGCCGGACAAAAACTCTGGCAGGTTTTCCCATTAGGTCCAACAGGTTATGGCGATTCTCCTTACCAATGTTTTTCTGCATTTGCGGGAAACCCGTTATTAATCAGTCCGGAAAAATTAGCAGATGAAAATCTTCTTTCACAAAATGATTTAAATAATCCACCTAAAAGCGATCCACATAAAATTGATTTTGGAGAGATAATAGATTATAAAAAATCATTATTAAAAAAAGCTTATAGTAATTTTAAAAATAATTCAAAAGTTCAGGAAAAATCTTTCGCCTTGTTCTGTAAAGAGAATGAAGAATGGCTTAATGATTTTTCTTTTTTTATGGCTGCAAAAGATTTTCATGACGGAGAGCTCTGGACAAAGTGGGATAAAGGTCTTGTTGTAAGAGATAAAAATTCTTTAGAAGAATGGAAACACAAACTCTCAGATGATATTAATTATCATAAGTTCGTACAATTCCAGTTTTTTGATCAGTGGAGCAATCTTAAAAAATACGCTAATGAAAAAGGGATTAAGATAATAGGTGATATGCCGATTTTCATTGCTTATGACAGCGCCGATCTATGGGCGAACAAAAGCATTTTTACCGTTGATAAAGAAGGAAATCTTGAAACAGTTGCAGGTGTTCCGCCTGATTATTTCAGCAAGACAGGGCAGCTTTGGGGAAATCCGCTTTACAGGTGGAATGAAATGGAGAAAGATGATTTCCTTTGGTGGCAGCAGAGGATGTCCAACATGCTTAAGTTTGTTGATATAATAAGAATAGATCACTTCAGGGGATTTGAAGCATACTGGGAAATTCCCGGCGATGCTAAAACTGCAGTAAAAGGAAGATGGGTTAAAACTCCGGGAGAAAAACTTTTCAACACTTTAAAAAAATATTTAGGCGAACTGCCAATTCTTGCAGAAGATCTTGGTGTTATAACAAAACCGGTTGAAGAATTAAGAGATATGTTTGAATTTCCCGGTATGAAAATTCTCCAGTTTGCTTTTGGAACCGGAATGGAAACAAAATTTTTACCGCATAATTTTATTCCCGATTGTGTTGTCTATACTGGTTCTCACGATAATGATACCACGCGGGCTTACTTCGAGAAAGAAAAGAATGCAAAAAATGATATTTATAATCACACACAAAAATACCTTGATTATTATGGAGAAGACATTGTTCAAAAATTAATAAGAACCGCTTATGCATCCGTTGCAAATTTTGTGATTATACCTATGCAGGATGTTCTTAATCTTGGTGGAGAAGCAAGAATGAATTTTCCCGGTAAACCCGGCGGCAACTGGACCTGGCGGTTCACCTGGAACCAGGTTCCGGTTTTTATTGCAAGTGCTTATAAGGAACTTGCTGAGTTGTATGAGCGACCACCAAAACCTAAAAAAGATACAGAGATTGAAACCGAATAAGAAATGATTAAACATTTAAAACAAATATTCAAGAGTTCAGCCGATGCTTTACAAAATAAAAAATCAGAAGTTAATGACGAAAAGAAACTTCAGATTGCAACCTGTGCATTGCTTATAGAAATGGCAAAAGCAGATAGTGAATTTACAGATGATGAACGGAAGAAGATAATAGGTGTAATGAAAAAAACTTTTAATCCTGAAAAAGAATATATATATGAACTTATAGAACTTTCTGAGGAGAGTGTAAAAAAAAGTATAAGCATTTATGAATTTTCAACAACCATAAATGAAAATTTCTCAAAGGATGAAAAGTTTGAGCTGCTGAAAAACCTCTGGCGATTAATTTATACTGATGAAACATTAAATATGCATGAAGATCATTTGATTAAAAGAATAGGCAACACTCTGAATATGGAGCATCGAGATGTTATGGCTGCAAAACTTATGGTGAAAGAGGAAAACAAAAAAGATAAGTGAAGAAAATTATTCCCCATTCTCTAAAAAATCTTTTAAAATCAATTTGAAAATTGACGCCCAAATATCTTTCAGAGAGACTGATTTATTTCCCTATATAAAAGTAAACTATTGCTAAATACGAAGGATACTTGAATCTAATCGTTGTTTTGTATTATTTATCATAGATTTAATGGAAGTTTTTTTGAGAGGATTCAAATAAAGGGGAATCTTTCCAAAATTTCTTTCGGGTTTGAATTTGTGCAAGGGAGGCATAGTAATGAAAACCTTATTCTTTCTTGTTTGTTATTCTACCATTCTATATTTTTTTCTAAACGCATATCATATTTATATAAAAATAAAGGGGTGAGAAATGGAAAAATTTTTTTTACTGATTTTGGCAACAACTAACTTAACTAATGCTCAATGGTTTTGGCAGAACCCATTACCGCAAGAGAATAGTTCCATACAATATTATTTTGAGGGTCAAGATACTATTTGGATGAAAGATTTAGGAGCTATCTCTCAAAACAACAAGGATAAACAATTATTCGTAAAAATTTTTGATAATGTTATGTTTAGTGAAAATAGATTCTGGCAAGATGATCATATGTATCAGAATATGGATGTTACAGATTCCATTTGCAGTTTGGTTTTTCAAGCCTGGCATGGACAAACGGCACCTAACACTGGCGGAGGAATGTTAAGTCCAGCAGCATACTCCAATCCTACCACCATCAATTCATCAGGAAGAATTGCATTTAATTCTCGTGTTACCGGGTCGTTGCGAAACCAAGGTGTGTTTGTAGCGGACTCTTCCGGCATTATTTATCCCATTGCTATCGGCTGCGGCGACGGAGGTGGCAGCGGCGACACAACCTCACTTTGCGGAGATCCATCACCCCTTGGTGGAACGTTCAGCGGTATTTTCACAGGTACTTGTTTCACTCCGGATATTAACGATTCAGGCGATGTTCTCTTTTTCTTTGAAGTCAATGGCGGCAGTTCAAGGCGTGGATTGTTTCTTTATCGTGCAGCTACTCAACAAATTGTCAAAGTAGCCGCCGTTGGTGATCCATCCCCAATCGGAGGTATATTCAACGCAGTAGGCCCAGGATCGCTTAACAACAATGGCAAGGTAGTCTTTCTCGCCATGCCAATCGGCACAATTAATAGCAACATCTTCATGTGGGATAACGGAGTGCTAACTAAAGTAGCCGCAACGGGCGATCCAGCACCTGGTGGTGGAACATTCTCTGCACTTGGCACAGAGAGTTTCGGATTCGTAGATGGGACATATATTCCTATTGGCCCTGTGCCCGATATTAATGACTCAGATCAAATATCTTTCCGTGCTATTGTAAGCGGCGGCATTACTGGACGTGGTATTATAGTTCGAACAGGTGACGTCAATGAGTGGTATGTTAAAGTTCCCGATAATACCCCAATTGGCGGAACTTATTTTGATTTTGCAGCTCCATCAATCAACAGTGCAGGACAGATTGCTTTCTTCGCTGAATATAAACCTATCCCTACATTTATTAATATGGGCTTGTTTTCTGGTTCCCCCGGCAATTGGCGAAAAGTTATTGCATCTTATGATTCAATTGATGGTGATCAAATTAAAGGATTAGCCTTTTCGCGTAATCCAATGCAGAGCATTGATGCAGAAGGAAATGTTGTGTTCTGGGCTGACACCTCTGATTATGAAGATTCGGATCGCCTTATGATGGGAGTTTGCTGATGGTTGCAAGTTACGGTGAAACAGCACCTAATGGAGGTACCTTTGGTTCAATGGATGGCTGGCCTTCGGTAAATAGCTATCGGGGGACACTTAATGCTCGTACTCTGGGAGGTCAGGGTATTAATGCTCATATGGTTTTCAGCCGCTGTCTTACAATACCTGTTGAACTGATTTCGTTCACTGCGAATGTAAATGTAACAAAAGTAATTCTCGAATGGTCGACTGCCACAGAAACTAACAATTATGGATTTGAAATAGAAAAATTGAAAGATTCAAAGCTTGAAAGATTAAAAGAATGGGAGAAGATTGGATATGTTGCAGGTTTTGGTACAACTGCAGAACCAAAATCTTATTCATTTACAGATCAGAATTTAAATTCAGGTATTTACAAGTATCGTTTAAAACAGATTGATTTCGATGGCACATTTAAATATTTACCTGAAGTAGAAGTATTAACTTCCACTGAATTTGCTTTGAATCAGAATTATCCAAACCCTTTCAACCCATCAACTTCAATAAAATATCAAATCCCTGCCGATGGTATTGTAACACTTAAGATTTTTGACATCCTTGGTAATGAAGTTAAGACATTGGTAAAAGAACATAAGCCAGTAGGAAGATATGAAGTAGAATTTGATGCAAGCGATCTGGCAAGCGGAGTTTACATCTATCGGATGCAGGTTAATGGTTTTACTTCTACTAAAAAGTTAATGTTGTTGAAGTAAAATTTCATTTCAGAAAGCGAGGTTTACTTTTATGGTGCGCCTCGCTTTAACATACTTTTAAACATCTCAACATCATCTTTAGAAGTAACCTTAAAATTAAAAACTGAGCCCTCAACAATATTTACCTTAATCCCAATTCTGTTTACAAGCATTGATTCATCCGTGCCGTAAAAATTATCTTTGTGAGCAGTATTCATTGCTTTCTTTAAATCTTTATACCTGAAAACCTGTGGAGTCTGCACATAATAAACTTCATCACGGTTAAGATATTCTTCTATCTTTTCTTTTCCTTTTATGAGAGTATCCTTTGCTTTAATGCAAACAACCGCATTCCCTTTTTTCTTTGCAATAATTAAAGCTGAAGTTAAAACTTTTTGCGGTAGTAAAGGGCGAGCTGCATCGTGAACGGCAATTAAATCATTAGAAGACGGAGAAGGAAGAGAGCAAAGTGCATTGTAAACAGAATCCTGTCTCTCTTTTCCCCCTTCAATGATTAAAGTAACCTTAGATAAATTATATTTCTTAACGAGGTTTTTTAACTTTTTATGATATTGAGGTTCTGCTGGAATAACTATTTCATCAACAAGCTTATTTTTCTGAAAAACCTTAAGAGTGTAAATAATAAGCTCTTTCCCATTTATCTTCAGGTACTGCTTCGGAATTTTTACTCCGCTTCGTTTACCTTTTCCTCCTGCAGGAATAATTACATAAGTTCTCATATAATAAGCATAGCATCGCCATAGCTTAAGAACCTGTAGCCATCTTTCAATGCTTTCTTATATGCTTTCATAACGAAATCCGTATCTCCAAATGCACATGCCAGCATTAACAAAGTTGATTCTTCAGCGTGAAAGTTTGTAACCAGCTTATCAACAATTTTAAAATCATACGGAGGGTGGATGAATTTATCTGTCCATCCTCTGCCTGGTTTTACCCTGCCTTCCGCAGTTACATTTGTTTCTAATGCACGGGTTGAGCTTGTGCCTACGACAAAAATATCTTTCTTTGCATCCATTGCTTTATTTATAATTTCTGCGGACTTAGTAGGTATTTCATAAAATTCCGAATCCATTTTATGTTTTGTAAGATCTTCAACTTCCACAGGTCTGAATGTACCCAGCCCGATATGAAGAATTACAGGGACAATAGTTGCTCCTCTGGCTTTTATTTTATCCAGCAGCTTTGTGGTAAAATGAAGGCCCGCTGTTGGTGCTGCAACAGAACCGTCAACCTTTGCATAGACTGTTTGGTAATTTTCTTTATCAGCAGGTTCAGGTTCTCTTTTAATGTAAGGTGGAAGAGGAGTTAAACCTATCTTTTCAACGGCCTTAAAAACATTATTTGGCTGGTTGAACCTTACAGTTCTTCCTCTTGAAGTTGTATTATCAATTACTTCACACCAAAGCTTATCATTAAAATAGATTTTATTCCCAATCCTTACTTTGCGGGCAGGATCAACAATAACATCCCATATCGCTTCATCTGAATTTAATTCACGCAGCAGAAAAACTTCAATCTTGGCATTTGTTTTTTCCTTCTTGCCGAAAAGTCGTGCCTGAAACACTCTTGTTTCATTAACCACAACAACATCTCCTTTTTCAACATATTCGGCAATGTCTGAGAATTTTTTATTTTCAATCTCCTGGGTTTCCCTGTCAAGAACCATAAGTTTAGCTTTATCCCTTGGAGTAAAAGGATGTTTAGCAATTGCATTTTTAGGCAGGTTGTACTTAAAATCAGATAACTTCATTTCACTTTACCTTAATTATTGAAAATTTATTAAAGCAGAGAGAGTTACTCTCCGCTTATGATTATTCTTATTTCCTTTCCCGATTTATCGGGATTTCTTTTTACTTTTTATTCTTTTTTCTTTTATGCTAGTATTTCCCTTAACGACAGCTCTTGCTGCAGCAAGCCTCGCTATTGGTACTCTGAATGGAGAACAGCTTACATAATTCAATCCGATTTTATGGCAGAACTCAACAGAAGAAGGTTCCCCTCCATGTTCTCCGCATATACCTACTTTTAAATCAGGACGTGTTGAACGACCTTTCTCCGTTCCCATTTTAACAAGCTCACCAACACCATTCTGATCAAGTGCTTCAAAAGGATCAATCGGTAGAATCTCTTTCTGAACATAAAGAGGAAGGAATTTACCGGCATCATCTCTTGATAAGCCGAATGTGGTTTGGGTTAAATCATTAGTACCAAAACTGAAGAACTCCGCACCTTTAGCAATTTCATCTGCAGTAACACAGGCACGTGGAAGTTCAATCATTGTTCCAACTAAATAATTTACTTTTATCCCTTTTTCTTTGAATACATCTGCTGCGATTTTTCTTACAATATTTTCCTGAAGCTTAAACTCATTAAGTTCACCAACAAGAGGAATCATTATTTCGGGTTTAACCTTTATACCTTTAGCAGCAACATTGCAGGCAGCTTCTATTATAGCGCGCGCCTGCATTTCAGTAATTTCAGGATATAATATTCCAAGTCTGCATCCTCTTAAACCAAGCATAGGATTAAATTCATGAAGACTATCAATCTTCGCCCTTAATTTACTTTCATCAATTTCAAGGCTGTTTGCCAAGTCCTGGATTTCTTTATCACTATGAGGAAGGAACTCATGCAATGGAGGATCAAGTGTTCTTATTGTTACAGGAAGACCTTTCATAACTTCAAAGATGCCTTCAAAATCTCCTCTCTGAAGCGGAAGAAGTTCTTCAAGAGCTTTCTTTCTGTCTTCAACAGAATCGGATACAATCATTTTTCTGACGGACATAATTCTGTCTCCGCCAAAAAACATATGTTCTGTTCTGCAGAGACCGATACCTTCTGCCCCAAAAGCAATTGCATTTGAGGACTGATCTGGCTGATCTGCATTTGTTCTTATCTTTAATGTTCTAATCTTATCGGCCCATTTCATTAAGCTATTATAAGTTTCAAAGATTTCCGATTTATCAGGTTCAAGTGTTTTTGTAATTAACACCTGTATTACTTCTGAAGGTTTTGTTTCAAGCTTACCCAGTATTACTTCACCCGTTGAACCATCTATAGAAATATAATCTCCTTCATTAACAACGATATCATCTCTACCTTCAACAGTAATTTTCCTTTCCCTGTAATTTATTTTTAATGAACCGCATCCGGCAACGCACACTTTACCCATTTGTCTTGCAACGAGAGCAGCGTGAGAAGTCATTCCGCCGCGGGCAGTTAAAATACCTTCCGCAGCATTCATTCCCTGGATATCTTCAGGGGAGGTTTCAATTCTTACAAGAATAGTTGGATCGCCTTTTGTAGCCATTACAACTGCATCCTGAGCAGATAGTGCAACACGGCCGGAAGCAGCACCTGGGCCGGCATTCAATCCTTTTGCGATCAATTTCCCACTATCAATTGCTTTTCTTTTTTCTTCAATATCAAAAATAGGTCTTAATAACTGGTTAAGCTGGTTTGGTTCAATTCTTAAGATTGCTTCTTCTTTATCAATCAGCTTTTCCTTTACCATGTCAACAGCCATTTTTATTGCTGCAAAGCCTGTTCTTTTACCAACACGGCATTGCAGCATCCAAAGTTTTCCCTGCTGAATAGTAAATTCAATATCAAGCATTTCTTTATAATGTTTTTCAAGAATCTTCCTGTAATTATCAAGCTCTTTGTAGATTTTTTCATTATCATCTTTGAGATTTTTTATAGGAAGTGGTGTTCTTGCACCTGAAACAACATCTTCGCCCTGAGCATTAAAAAGATATTCACCGTAAAAAACATTTTCACCAGTTGCGGGATCCCTTGTAAAAGCAACACCAGTTCCGGAATCTTCACCCATATTTCCAAATACCATTGACTGAATATTAACCGCAGTTCCCCAATCAGCCGGAATAGTATGAAGCTTTCTGTAAGTAATTGCTCTTTCATTCATCCATGAACCGAAAACAGCACCAACAGCACCCCACAGTTGATCCATTGGATTGGTTGGAAAATCGTGACCTGTTTTTTCTTTTATCTCAGATTTAAATTCTTTAACAAGCTGCACCAGATCTTCAGTTGAAAGTTCGGTATCAAGCTTAATTCTTTTTGATTGTTTCTTCTTTTCAATAATTACTTCAAAAGGATCTTCCTCATGCTTTGAGGCAGGTTTTAATCCCAGCACAACATCGCCGTACATCTGCACAAAGCGTCTGTAAGAATCATAAGCAAAACGAGGGTTATTAGTTTTATCAATTAATCCTTTAACTGTTTCATCGTTCAGGCCTAAGTTAAGAACAGTATCCATCATTCCAGGCATTGATGCTCTTGCACCGCTTCTTACAGAAACAAGGAGAGGATTTTTTGTATCACCAAATTCAGCTCCCATCATTTGCTCAACTTTTTTTAGTGCATCCTGAATCTGAGCTTTTAATTCTTTTGGATATTTTTTGTTGTTATTGTAATAGTATGTACATACTTCCGTTGTTATTGTGAAACCTGCGGGAACAGGTAATCCAATATTTACCATTTCAGCAAGGTTTGCGCCTTTTCCTCCAAGAAGGGATTTCATCTCTGCTTTACCTTCTGCTTTCTTACCTCCGAAAAAGTAAACATATTTTTTCTGCTTAGACATTTATTGTATCGTCCTCCGATCTTAAGTGTTAATGGGATAAATAGAAGAAATCATGTTCAATTCAAATGATTTAAAATAAAGTTTTTGAACTTATCTTCTTCATCAAATTTTAATTCTATCTTTAGATAGAACACATCTATATCATCAAGTTGTTTGGCATATTTCATCAATTTAACAGCGTCTTTCTGAGTTGTAACTACCGAATATGAATTTGTAGCGTAAAATTCCTTTCTAATCCTTTGTACCTCCTTTAATGAATAATCTTTATGATCAACAAAAATCATCTTGTTCTGTGTATCCACTTTTGTTTGTCCAAGTATATTCAGGAATGAAAATGGTCTTGCAATTCCTGCAACAACCAAGCTTTTTTGTCCTTCAAATTCCTGCAATCCATATTCTGTTTTCCTTGTCATATCCACAAAACCTATTGCCTTATAAAAAGATGTGAATAAAGGCTTATCGTTAAAATACTTTTCAAGTCCATCCGGAATTTTCATTTTCCCGGTAAATTTTCTGTTGATAACAACAAGATCGGCTCTTTCAACAGAATCGAATTTTTCTCTCATATTTCCGGCAGGTAACAACGCGTGATTAGGAAAATCATTTTCATTTAAAAATCTCTGCTCAAAAATCAAAATATTAATATCTCTGTAAATCCATCTGTGCTGAAAAGCATCATCAAGCAGAATTGTATCTATACCTGTTTCAGAAATTAGTTTTTGGGCACCTTCAAGTCTGTTTTCCGAAACTGCCGCAGGGATTTGACATTCTAAAACAGTATGAAACATTTCGTCACCAGCTTCATCAACAGATAAAAGAATTTTCTCTCCATCACAAACAAGCCGGTAGCCGGAAGTTTTACGTCTGTATCCTCTGCTTAAAACACCTACTTTTTTATTTTCGCTTTTTAGCAGATTGGCAAGATAAATTACTAAAGGTGTTTTACCTGAACCGCCAATACTAATATTTCCTACGGAGATAACTTTGGCCTCTACCTTCTTTATCCTGAAAAAATTATTATCAAAGAACCAGTTTCTTACTTTTATGATTGAAACATAAAGAATAACAAAAGGGAACAAAAAAACTCTCAGATTATCCATTAAAACTTTTCTCTAAAATCTTTCCGCTTCAGCCTGCAGTTCATTCAGTTTTTGTTCACAAATATTTATCATTTCCGAGGTTGAGTTATAATCGAGATCTTGATTAACATAAATCGGTGCGGAATAAAATATTTTAGCTTTGGTGAAAAAAGCTGGAATCTGGAATTTATCCCAGTTCTTAAGCACTCTTTTTTTTATATAACCAGTACCTACTAAAATAAGAGGCAGACCACTCTTCTTTGCGGTTATAACTGCCCCAGCTTTCATTTTTTTTGCAGGACCTCGCGGACCATCGGGAGTAATTGCAATTGAACTGTTATTCTTAGCATAGTCAACCATTATACTTAATGCAATATCTCCACCCGATGAGCTTGAGCCTCTAATAACCTGATAATTCCATTTTCTTAAAAGCTTAGCCAGTAAATCTCCATCTTTGCTTTTGCTTATCAATGCGGCAACCCTTTCATTGCGATGCAAATACCAGGGAAGCAGCATTGTTCCATGCCAGAACGCAATAATAAAATTTTTATTTTCTTTCCTGAGCTGATCAATACTTTCTTTATTCCTGATTTCAACCTTCAAACTTTTGCAAAGAAGATTAACTGCTTTATCAATTAAAAAATTTCCAATTGTACGAAGGAAATCCCGCTTTAATTCTTTAGCCTTCATTAATTAAAGAATAAATAGATTCGGCTGTTTTTCTTACAGCACCTTTTTCGCCAAGTTTTTTATTTATCCCCAGCAGCTTGTTTTTAATTGAATCGTAGAAACTACTGTTGCCTAATATCTTTTTAGATTCATTATAAATGGAATCCGGACTAACTTTATCCTGAATAAGTTCTGGGACAACATTTTCTTCGGAAATAATATTAGCCATTCCTATATTTTTAAGACTAACAAGATTTTTCCCGATGAAATAGGTAAGCAGGCTTGTTTTATATACAATAACCATCGGCAAACCAAATAACCCCGCTTCAAGAGTTGAAGTGCCTGATTTAATAATTCCAAACTTTGAATATTTCATCAATTCAAAAGTATGATCTTTAATTAATTTATAATCACCAAAGCGGGAAATCTTTTTATATAATTTCTCATCTATTCCTGAAGCTCCGGCAACAACAACCTGCAGATTAAATTCTCTGCTTAATTTTAAAGCAGCATTTATTGCTGAAGGAAATATCTTTTCGACTTCATGTCTTCGGCTTCCGGGAAGTATAAGAAGTATTTCTTTCACAGGATTGAGTTCATAAATCCTAAAGAATTTTTCTCTTGACAGAAAATCATATTTATCTATTCTTTCAAGTAAAGGGTGTCCAACAAATTCAACATCAATTCCTGCTTCTCTGTAAAGTTTTTCTTCAAATGGAAAAACAACAAACATCTTTCTTACAAGATTTTTAATTCTTTTTATTCTGCCGCTTCCCCAAGCCCAGACCTGAGGCGAAACATAATAAATTATTTTAACTCCAAGCTGCTTTGCCTTTTTAGCAAAATTCAAATTGAAGCCGGGATAATCTATAAGAACAATATCCTTTATTTTTTTTTCTCTAATAATCCCGATCAAATCATTCTGCACTTTCCTTATAAAAGGAATATGTTTTATAACTTCAGCGAAGCCAAGAAAAGCAAGCTTGTTTATATGATAAATAATTTCAACACCAGCCAGTTTCATCCTGTCGCCGCCAATTCCAACAATATTTAATTTGGCGTTAATCTTTTTCAATTCCGTTGAAAGTTCGGCTCCAAGCAAATCTCCTGAAACTTCACCTGCGATTATCATAATGTTCTTGTTCTCTCCATTCATCTATATAATTAACTGTGTCACTTTCTGTATTATAATTTTATTCGCAGAATGGATGAATGACTTTGAATGATGAATATTTCCCATAATCCGTTTTCCATTTTACATCTTCCATTTTTAGAACCTTCCTATAAACCACAAAAGAAAAATTGTTACCGTTAAAAAACCGATAGCCTGGAAAGTCCGTTTCTCGGATCTCAGTCCAGCCTTAAGCTTAAATGGAGGCTGTTTTATTGCACCAGGTTTATAAGATGTAAGTCTTGGGAATAATCTGGGGACATGTTTTTTATATTTTTTGAATTGCTCACCATACCGGTTTAATAAATATTCCTCTTCAGCTTTGATAATGTGATAGTATTGAAAGATGAAAAAGAGCAAAGCAAAAACCTGCAAATAAGGAAAAATTGCAAAGGACATAATTCCTATACCAAGGTAGATCAGAATATTTCCTATGTAAAGAGGATTCCGTGTATAAGCAAAAGGTCCGCTTATAATAAGATAAGTTCCTTCCATATGTCCTGTTGTCCTTGTTTCACTTCCAGTCCAGCTTACACCCCACAATCTTAGGAGTTCACCACAAGAAACAATTATAAATCCAATTATCAGGCTCCAGATATTTGTATTTTCATACACCAGCATAACTATAATAAATGGTATTGGAGTATAGCTCCGGTATTTGAAAAGTAAAGATGATAAAGATTTATTCATACTGAATCTATTCCTGTATGTACGCTTCTCTTCTTTTCAAATCTGCCTGATGCCTTTTCTTTAATCTTTTTTTAGAAAGAAGCTTAATCATTATCCGCTTTACATCATTAAAATTCTTAAAAGGAAAATAAGAGATCCTTTCCTTCTCACAATATTTTAAGAGATCATCCTTTGCAAAAATAAAATCACAAAAATGGATAGTACTTTTATCAGAGTTGCCATCTCCTATAAAAACAGTATACTCTTCATCAGCGCTGTTATTAATTATATGATTTCTCTTACAGTTTGCCGAACTCGGGAAATCAATATCGTGATGAGGAAAAGAAGGGATTAATTTATTGTTGATAATCTGCAGTTTGTTGGAATAATATTTTAAATCATTAAGATTTTCTCTTTTTAAAATTCTTTCTATGTAATAATCAAAGCCATCACTCAGAATAAAATGATGCACTTCATTCTTCTTACATAAGCCAATGAAATCTTTAAAGCCGGGATCAATTTTGAATTCATCAATAAAATTATCTAATTCATCTTTATTTATCTGATGAACAGATTCACAGAGAGAAAGCCAGCATTGCTTTGAAGAAATTTTTTCCGTAAGCAAATCTTCAATTATTCTTTTTACCTCTTTTTCATCACCAAACTTTAAAAAGATATTTTCGCCAACATCAGCATTGGTTATAGTTCCGTCGAAATCAATAAATATTTTAAATTCTTTTTTCATTTTTTAGATTTGTTACGAAACAACACTTAAGTCTTCATTAAATCTTACAGCTACAAGTTTTGAAACACCTTCCTCCTGCATAGTAACTCCATATAAAATATCGGCAGCTTCCATTGTTCGTTTATTGTGGGTTACAACTATGAACTGTGTATCCTTACTGAAATCCTTAATTATTTTTGTAAACCTGTCAATGTTTGCATCATCAAGCGGGGCATCAATCTCATCAAGTATACAGAAAGGACTTGGCTTAACAAGGTAGATTGCAAACAGAAGCGCAATTGCAGTTAAAGTTTTTTCCCCACCTGAAAGAAGCTCAATTGAAGTCGGTCGTTTACCTTTGGGTTTTGCTATTATTTCTATTTTAGCTTCGAGTGGATCTACTCCGCCTCCTGCTGATTCTTCAAATTTAAGATCAGCTTCATCGCCGGGATTAAACAATCCTCTGAAAATATTTATAAAATTCTCCCTTATCTTTTCGAAAGTATCCATAAACAAAGTCTGTGCAGTAATGTTTATTTCTTCAATAGTTTTTACAATATCTTTTTCTGATTCAAGAAGGTCATCTCTCTGTTTGGATAAGAAGTCAAACCGCTGTTTTTCTTCTTCATATTCCGAATATGCGAGAAGGTTTATCGGGCCAAGATTTTTAATCTGCTGTTTTAATGTATTTACCTCTTCGGTTCTCAACATGAAATTAAAAGTATCAAGATCATCAAAAATTTTCTGCTCGAGTGAAAGAGAGTAAGATTCTTTAATATGCTCTTTCAAATTTTCCATTTTTAATGAGAGTTCATTCAATTTTAATTCTGATATATGAATCTCATCCTGCACTCTTTCTCTTTCTTTTCTTAAGCTGCTTTGTTGCGCTTCGATATTGTTTATCTCTGATTTTATTTCGGCGTATTCCAAATCTATTTTTTCTTCTTCAGCCAGCAAAAATTCTTTTTTCTCTTCAAGATCATTCAGAGTTAATCCACCTTTTCTTAAAGTGTCGTTCAAAGAGGAAATCTCTTCTGAAGAGTTTTCAATATCAGTTTCTCTTCTTACAATGGTTCGCTTAATATTATCAATGCTTTCCTCTGCTCTCTGAACAGAATTTTCGGTATTTCTTTTTTCACCACTAAGTCTCTCAAGTTCTAGATTAATGCTGCTGAGTTCAGAGACTTTATTATTAAATTCTTCTTCAAAGGAAGTGAACTCGGCTTCAAGATTTTCCCTCTTCTTCTCTTCCTGTTTCATTCTCATTCTCAGAGAATTAGCTAAGTCTTCAAGCTTTATCCTGTCATTGTCCATTTCATTTGATTCACCCGCAAGATCTTTAATCTCCTGTCTGGTTTTTTCTATTTCATCATTCGCTCTCTTCTTCTCAAATTCAAACTGAGCGATTTGCTTTTCGATATTTGCAAGATCATTAACCAGCATTCTTCCCTGGTCCGAAAGATCTTTAAGATCAATGCTACTAATTGTTTCTTCTGTATTATTAATTTTTTGAAGGAGTTTTTCCAGTTCTTTTTCATGAACCGGAAGTTCGGATTTAATTTTATCGAGATATTGTTTTCTGCCAAAGAGAGAATCATCTGCTTTTGGAAGAGAACCCCCTTCAATTACACCGGAATTTTGGACATAATCGCCATTAAGTGTGGTAAAATTAAATCCTGTATATTTATCTCTTAACCTGAAAGCTGAATCAAGTGAATTAACAATAGCGGTGTTATTTAAAATTTTATCAAAAAATGTTCTCCACTTCGGCTCAGTTTTTATTGAGTCTTTTGCCCATCCAAGAAAACCTTTTTCTTTTGCAAGAGATTTACACTTTCTTCTAATGAAAAAATTCTGAAGACCGCTAAGAAACCCATTGTTCTCTTTTTGATCAAAATCAGTAAGATAAAACCCTGCTTTACCAATATTTTTTTCTTTGAGATATTTGATTCCCTTTTTCAACTCTTCGATCGAATCAACAAGAACATTATTTAGATTACTCTTAAGTGCGGCTTCAATTGCGAAACGAAATTCTTCTGAAGTATTTCCAGCATAAGCAAGAAGAGTTTTATCTTTTTTCGTCCATTCACTGCTTTCAAGCAAAGCTTTTGCACCTTTGGAAACGCCTTCAAGATTATCAATAAGAGTCTGGATAAAACTTATCTTATCATTTAACCCATTAATAACAGTTTTTATCTCAACTTCTTTTTCTTTTAAATGATTCAGCTCTTTTTCAAGCTCTTCTTTCTCTTTTTGCTTCCTTGAATATTCGGCTTCAGCTTCAAGTAATGCTGCTTCTGTTTTTGATTTTTCATCGTTCAATTCAGAAATAAAGCCGACAGTCTTTGCAATATTATTTGTATAAGATTGTATCTTTTCGTTTGCTTTGGCAATTGCAGTATTCCTCACTTCAATCTGCTTCTGGAGATTTGCAAGTTCATTCTCTTTATTGGTTATCTCTTTAACCTGCTCAACCAGAAGCTGATTTTCTGTTTTAACTTCGTTTCTTTTTTCTTCAAGCCTTGATTTTGAATGAACTACCTCTTGTTCCAAATTCAGCTTAGAAGAAGTTTTGGAGGTTATATTTTTTTCAAACTCTTGTATTGAAAGAGAACCTTCGTTAATAATTCTTTCAGATTCTGCAAGCTGAGTTTTAAGTTCTTCAAGTTCCTGTATATATCTTGCAATGTTTTCTTCAAGAGATCTTTTCTTTTCCATTTCAACTGAAATCTTTTTCTGCTGGTTATAAATTTCATCTCTTTGTGAAGTAACTTCATCTCTCTTTATCTTCAGTTTAGCTTCGGCATCTGCAAGATGCTGTTTAACATCTTTAATTTTATCTTCGAGTCCGGATAACTGTGATTCAAGATTTATTTTAATCTTAAAATTTACTTCCTTCTTATTTTTATTGTCAGCTTTCTCCCTATTAAATAAAGCCAATTCGCGTTCGGCAAGATCAAGTTCCTTTTCTCTTAAGGTAAGTGAAAGTCTGTTATATCTATTCGCTTTCTTAGCCTGGCGTTCAAGAGAATTTACCTGTTTTTCAACTTCGGTAACAATATCATTAACCCTTGTAAGATCTGTCTTTACTTCCTCAAGCTTTCTTAAGGCAAGTCTTCTTCTCAGCTTATATTTATTTACACCTGCAGCTTCTTCAAACATTACCCTGCGTTCTTCTGCTTTATTGCTCAAGATCGTTTCAACCATCTTCAGCTCAATAACAGAGTAAGCATTTGCGCCAATACCGGTATCCATAAAAAGGTTTGTAATATCTTTTAACCTGCAGATATTTTTGTTAAGCAGATATTCACTTTCACCTGATCTGAAAATTCTTCTTGTAATAGTAACTTCGGAATAGTCTGTGGGTAAAATTCCTTTAGTATTCTGAATTGTAAGAGAAACTTCCGACATACCCATCGGTTTTTTAGTTGCGGTCCCGTTAAAGATAACATTCTCCATCTTATCGCTTCTTAAAGCGCTGCTTCTCTGTTCTCCAAGGCACCATCTTATTGCATCAACAATGTTGGTTTTACCGCAGCCATTAGGCCCAACAATGGAGGTTATGCCGTCATTAAAAATTATATTGGTTTTCTGAGCAAAAGATTTAAAACCAAATATTTCAAGCTTTGATAAATACATTACAGCAAATCAATAATATCATATTGTTTAAATGTCAGCATAAGGTAATCAATAAAAGAATTTTTTATTTCATAATACAAAATAACAGCACTTAATAATATTATAACAATTAAAATGCTGTAGAAATAAACACCGCCGGGATTGATATCAAAAATAACATAAATTCCTTTCATTAAACGATAGAAAATCCAGACAGCAAAAAGAATCAGACCTATATAAACATAAGTATTAACAGCTTCTGCATTAAGTGTACGGTAGAGAATTATTCCCACAGGGATTAGAAGAACGAGTGGAAGAAGAGACCAAACAACACTAAAATATATTCCGCTTATATAAACCCTGTTTTTCACAAATAATGATGCAAACTTGATTACTATCACCAATAAAATTATTAATACAATAAATGCTGCAGATAACCACACTATTGCAGTAAAAGGATTCCATGCAAGATAACTTACAATCCCAATCAACGAAGTGCTTCCGAATGAAAGCAATAACTTTTCAAAGACAATGTTATCTTTTAAATAGTAAAGAAGAGAGCTTAATATAAGCGCCATTACAACTGCCAGCAAAATTGCCATTACAGTACTATGATAACTGGAAATTATTCTTTGATCTCTTATATCTGCAAAAAAATTGTAGGGACGAAGCAGTGCGCGAGAAGCATCTTCTCTGAATTTTCTTCCTGAATTTACAAGAACACCTATAATTAAAGCGAGAGCAAGTCCAACAACAATAAATGCCATTGGCGAGCTATCACTTTTTGTTCCGATTGGGATTGTAACCCTTTCAGCATTTTGCAATTTCGATTTAACAACTTTCTGACTTAAAAAAGCAGTCCCTCTGTCTTCACTTACCAAACCGATATTATAAACATTCTTCTCATTATATCCCGATATAAGAGATGAATAATCGCCCCGGTAATTGAACATTGTATTAATAAAATACCCGGGAGTTTTATCTCCTGAAAATGCATTGATAAAATCTTCAAAATATTTTGCCTGTGCTTCATATGTATTCTCATTAGAATACCCACTTGAGTTCCCGGCATTGACAAAATAAGTAACAGAACTTATAAAAACTTTCCCTTTTCCTAATTTATCAGTAAGTGAAGTAAAATCTGTAGTATCATCAGAAAAGGAATTGCCCGTTATTTCAATTCCATATAGATCAAGATTTTTAATTTTTTCAAGGTTAACTCCAGTAAAAGAAGCATAAGTCAGGAGTTCTTTATTTTTAGGAACAGCTCTTTCCAATTCATTAATTAAGATTTGGTGTTCTTTAAGATTAGCGAGATAAGAACTGCCCAAACCTATTGCGGCAACTTTCCCGAAATTAGAATAACCATTTATAAATTCTGTAAGATAATTTTTACTCCTTGTAATAAAATTCGGATCGGCACAAATACCCGCAGGTACATAGTTAAGTGGTATTTCCAAAAAGGCTAAGAGACCATACTTCTCACATAACCTAAGATAATAAGGGTGGGGAACAGATTTTGCAAAACGTATACTGTTGAAACCTGTTTGTGCAATGAGCTTTATATCATCTTCCATCTGTCCGAATGAGGCAAGATTACCAGCCTCACCAAATGATGGAACATAATTAACACCTTTAAAGGAAAATGGCTGCCCGTTAAGTTGTAATTCATCAAAAGAATAGGTTAAAAAATATACAGGAAATTCTTTTTTTACTTTGTCTACTAATTCTCCATCTAGTGATAAAGAGATCTCAAGAGTGTAAAGCTGAGGAAATTCCTGTGACCAAAAAAAAGGATTTGAAATTTCAAAAGAATGCTGAAGCTGTTTACTTTCATTCATCTTTAACTGAAACTTTGATTCTATACCTTTTTTCGCGACAGTCTGATCGGGATTATAAAGATTGACAGAAATATTAAATTCATTTTTAACTTTAAGAGTATCTAGTGTTTTTCTGAGTTCTTTATTTTCAATTTTCTCATTTAAATTAAGCAGGAGTTTATTTGTTTTTGTATCGCGACCTAAAGCAAAATCAAAATCTGTTATTGATATATTCGGCTCAAGATAAAGATAAACATCCCTTATTATCCCTCCATAGCTGCCTGGGAAAAGAAATCTCTGCTTAAGCGGAATTGTATTTTCCGGATCGGGTTTAAAAGAAAGCTTTACAGAAATTAAATTACTCTTTTCTGCATGTAAAATATCTCTTGGCAATTCCACTATAAAAGGATATTCGCCTCCTCTATGCCTGTATATTACTATATCATTTACAATAATATCAGCAAGGTAATTTAATCCTAATACGTAAAGCTTAATTTTTTTTTCTCTTACCTGTTCAGATGTAAGATTGAAAGTTTTTTCAAAAATTAATTCGGCATTGCCGCTAAAAATTGAAGGTATATTAACAGAAGTTTTTTTTGGCTTCTCATCTTCTGCAGAATATACTATCCAATCTCCATTAAGGGGTATTACACTTCTGGTTTCGCTTAAACAAAAAAAAGA
>MHAF01000057.1 GCA_001802865.1 Ignavibacteria bacterium RBG_16_34_14 | reverse complement strand
GAAGAAAGCAAGCTTACTTCACTAACAATCAAATCAACAGCCTGTGCAACTTTATAATCTCCCATAATAGTTATATCTGCAAGGTCTGAAATAATATTAATCACTCTATCCTCACCCGGTGGAGAGCGTAAATCTATAATTAATCTTGTGGTATCAATTTTTACGTTACCAAAATTCGAATTAAGTAACGTTGCTGTTAAAAACAGATCTATACTATCCTGGCTGAATCCATTACCTTCTCCATCTAAAGTTAAATTAATATTGCTTTCAAGAGTTGTATCCTGGACAAATTCAGCAAGATTCAAATCATTTATATCACCTGTAATCTTATATATGGGTTCTTCCGGTTTAAAATCAAAATCGCCATTTAAATTTGCTACTGTCTCGTTCGAAACAAGATGAAATTCGTAATTAATAAATTTATTCTCGGCATTTGCAGTTAATCTTAATGTATCAATTTCATTTCCATTTACAGACGAACCATTTGCAAACAATCTCACAGAACCATCAAATGTTTGCGGTGAAGTTCCTTTACCATTTATTTCAGCAGAAATATTTAGAGAAGATTTAACACCGGCAAAAGGTTCTATATCTACTTCATTCGTATTAAGAGTTATTTCATATTGTAAAGGTTCATTTTTAAGATTAAGATTAATTACACCTTCAATACTTCCTTTCTCAGTTAAGATATTCAGTTCCGATTTAAACTCTGAAGGATCCCCGTTGTAAGTTAATGTTTCAAATTCTATTAGTCCAAGTTCAGGGTAAACAGGAACTTCCATTCCAACAATTAAATTTTTTATATCATTTTGATCAATATAAGAACCGCTTAAATCGGCATTAATAAATATATTTTCTCCCAGCAGATTTTTTACTTCGGCTTTTCCATCGAGCCGCGAATTTTCAAGTTCAACCTCTATATCTTTAATATTTAATTTATTTGTTGTTCCTGAGGCAAGTATTCCGAATTTTATATTCCCTTTTACCATATTAAGAGAAGGCACTATTGCTTTTACATCTTCAAAAGAAAATTTTTCTGAACCAGCTTCAATTCCGAGTTCCGCATTTTCCAGTTTAAAACCTGTTGTATCAAAAATGTTTAAGTTTACTGCTGATGCATTAACTGATATTTCTGATCTGTTTGTTTTAATAAAAAGATCCTCGGCAAGAATTCCTTTTTTATTAATAAGAAATTCACCTTCAAGTTCATTAAGAGCTAAACCTTTAATATTTGATCCGAATGAAAGCTGCTTAAGAGACAGCTCATAAATATTTTCATTGATATCAAGTTTTGATGATAGGTTCAGATTCAGTTTTTTTATCTGAAGGTCTTTGAAATTAAAAGCATCGTATTCTCCGGGAGATTTTACTGTATAATCTTTATAGGATAAATTCACATTATCAAGCTGAAGATTTGCAATTTCCACAGTGAAAGGAAATTCCGATGTTGTGGTATCCTCTTCTGAGGGAGGAAATAATTTTGCGAGGTTTAACTCGCCATTTTCATCGGAGATAAGATTTATATCTGCGTCCTGTATTTCAAAATGTCTGATATGAATTTTCTTTAAGAGCAGCTGAAGAGGGCTTGTCAGTACACCTATCTTTTCGGCTTTCAAAAGCGTGTCTTCTCCCATTGTAATAACAGTATTATTAAGAACCAACGAAGTAAAAATGGTTCCTTCCAATTCCCCGATATATAATTTACCATTAAGAGAACTGTTAGCTGCTTCAACTATTTTATCTTTAAGAAATTCTTTGAACATAGAGGTCTGGCTTATTCCTAAAAAAATCAGAATAAGCAGAAGCAGAACTATGCTGCTGTAAAGAAAAACATTTACAATCCGCTGTAAAAGAGTTCTTTTCTTCTTCTCTTTTACTGGTTTTTCCTGGGATTTATTCTTTTCTTCTTCGCTCAAGCCAGATACTTATTAAATTCTTAAATAATTACAAAAATTAGAATAACTAAAATAAAAACAACCCTGCTTGCCGTATGGCAAGTCTTGGTGAGTTTAATCAGAATACCGTGATAAGATAATTTCAATTATTTTTGATGTTGATTGTTTACTTACAAACTGAATATTCTTTACTTCTCCGCCATCTGCCGTTATAATATCACTGCCGACAATTTTATCCAAAGACCAGTCAGCACCTTTTACAAGAACATCCGGAATCAGTTCCTTAATTAATTCAAAGGGAGTGTCTTCTTCAAATATAACCACAAAATCAACTGGTTTAAGATTCGACAATACAAAAGCTCTTTCGGTTTGATTAATAAGAGGACGCTTTTCCCCTTTAATTCTTTTAACAGATGAATCACTATTCATACCTACAATAAGAATATCTCCCATAGCTTTAGCTTTAATAAGATAATCAACGTGTCCTGCATGAATTAAATCAAACACACCGTTAGTGAAAACAACTTTTTTATGCTCTACTTTAAATTTCTTTCTTAAAGATTTCATCTCTTCTTTTGAAAGAACATTATTCATCTGTTTTCTCTTTCAACAGTTTCAAAAAGCTTACCGGCTTCAATTGGCACAATGCCAACTTCTTCACATACAATACCTGCGGCATAATTTGCAAGATAAGATGCCTCAAGAATATTTCCGCCTGCAGCAAGTGCCATTGTTAAAGTTGCAATAACAGTATCTCCAGCTCCTGAAACATCAGCCACCTTTCGCGCTTTGGTGGGCATTCTTTTTTCCTGCTTGCCTTGTTCAAAAACTGCAATACCTTCAGAACCGAGTGTTAGTAAAATATTTTCAGCTTTCAATTTTTCAAGAATTATTTGCCCGGCTTTTGTAATATCTGTATCGGTTTTTATTTTCATAGCAAGAACATCTTCAGCTTCTTTCCTGTTTGGTTTAAATACAGTTACATTTTGGTATTCAAAGAAGTTGTTAAACTTGGGGTCAACTGTGATCAAAACATTTTTTTCATTCGCAAGATTAATTATTTTTTTAATTAAGGTGGGGGTTAAAACTCCTTTGTTATAATCCTGAAGAATAATTCCATCTAGATTTTTTATTTGGGATGAGAGAAAATCAAAAAGCTTTTTTTCAATTTCAGGCAGTACATCTTTCTTGCTCTCTTTATCAATCCTTACTACCTGCTGGTTGCTCGCAATAACCCTGGTTTTTGCTGTTGTAGGTCTTGAAGCATCAATTACAATTCCATCAGATATCATTAAAGCTTCTTTAAGAAGTGACGTAAAGATTGTTCCATCATTATCATGCCCGATAACTCCGATTGGAACACATATTCCACCCAGTTTCAGAACATTAAGAGCAACATTTGCAGCCCCGCCAAAACGGAAAAATTCATTTTCAACTTCAATCACAGGAACAGGTGCTTCGGGAGAAATTCTTTTTACATCACCCCAAAAGTAGCCATCGAGCATCATATCGCCAATTACAGCAATCTTTAATCCCTTAAAATTACTTTTAAACTGCTTAATTCTGTTAGTTGTAAGCTTAACCATTCAATTTCTTTGTTTTTTGATGTGTTAAGATAGCTATAAAAACGGAGTGTATAAAGGAGTTGAAGTATTACAATATTTCAAGATTACAAGATTATTTTTGTTGCAGATAGCGGTGAGAACTTACTACTTTGTCGCTCCCCCTTTTTTATTAGTTTTTTTCAAAGACCACTCAGCCATTGGATTTGATATGCTTAATTTCCACAAACCTTTACCTGTTCCTATCCACAAATCTTTTCCATCAAAGTAAAGAGTTGTTATAGTTGACGACTTAGTCTGAAGCAGATCAAGATCAATCGGAGTTATTTTACCTTTTATGCGGTCAATTAGAACTAACCCTTTAGCATATTCTTCTTTTTCTTTTTTATCAAAAGAATAAACTCCAGCCCAGATATAATTGCCGGTTCTCTCGAGACAATAAATTCCGTTAGCAGGCAAACCATTTTCTTTAGAATATTTATCCCAGATGAATTTCCGGTTGTAATTATAAAGACCTCCAATGTTAAACTGCGGCTGCTTTGGAGTAACAAATTCATCTGTACCAAACCAGACTCTCTCCGGTTCAAAGACAAAATCACTTATGGAAACTGCATCCCCTTCCTGCTTAAATCCTTTTTTATTATTAATGAACTGCCAGCTATCCTGTCCTATTTTTTTCTTCTTCCTATAGATATGAACTCCGGATTCTGTTCCAAACCAGACAAGGCTGTCTCCATCCATTTTAATAGCTTTAAAGGTATTTGATTTAGGATCATTTCCCTGAGTAAGATCAAAATCTTTATACTTTTGTTTTTCAACATCAAGCTGAGTAAGATTCCTGAATCTGCCTATCCATAAAATATCTTCATCAGGATCGTAACAAAGGGAACGAATCCAATTGCCGAATTCCCCGCCAAGTGAAAACTTTTTCACTGTCCATTTATTTTTTTTCTTATCATAAATATAAAGACCTTCATTTGCTCCAGCCCATACATAATTTTTATTAACAGCTACTGCATGAAAAATATCATTCTTAAGGTTTTTGCTTTTTGTAGAAAAGTTGAACCACTTTTGATCTTTCTTTGAATACCTGAAAATTCCCTGTCCATAAGTTGCAACCCAAAGAAAATCCTTTTCTTCAGTAATTGCAGTTATTGATGCATCCTCAAGATAAACAACAAAGTTCACTTGAGATTGAATATCAGAAAAGAAAAAGATTAGATAGGTTAAGCTTAAAAAAAACTTCTTTACCATACGGTCGTATTATAAATATAAAAATCAATTCGTTGTAATGAAATCAATAACTTTCACTTTCATTGGGAAAGTTTTTGCTTCTTACGTCTTTAATATACTTTTTAACAGCAGTATTAATTTCATTTGCCAGTTTCAAGTAATGCCTTACAAATCTTGGATGAAACTCAAGGTTCAATCCAAGCATATCCGGTGTAACAAGGATTTGTCCATCGCAATAAAACCCTGCACCTATCCCGATTGTTGGAACAGATACCGATTCAGTTACCCTCTTTGCAAGAGCTGCAGGAATTTTCTCAAGAACGATTGCAAAAGCACCTGCTTCTTCAATTACTTTAGCGTCTGTCAAAATTTCATCAGCTTCTTCCTTATCTCTTCCTCTCTCCCTGTAGCTTCCAAACTGGTGAATACTTTGAGGAGTCAAACCGACATGTCCCATAACAGGTATTCCAGCTTCAGTTATTTTTCTTATTGTTTCCGCAACACGTTGACCACCTTCAAGTTTAACTCCCCCCGCAGAAGTTTCTTTCATTATTCTGCCCGCATTCCTGAAGCCGTCATCAATTCCAAGCTGGTAAGACATAAAGGGCATATCAACAACAACCATTGCTCTGTCAGCAGCTTTGGTTACTGCTTTTGTATGATAAATCATTTCATCCATTGTTACAGGCAGAGTTGTTTCATTCCCCTGAAAAACATTGCTGAGAGAGTCCCCCACAAGAATAAGATCAATTCCAGCTTCATCAAGAAGTTTTGCTGTAATAAAATCATAAGCAGTAAGTGCTGATATTTTAATCCCTTTTTTCTTCAGGAGCGAAAGAGCTTTTGTCGTAACTCTTTTTATTTCTTTTTCGGTGTTCATATTTATTTAAGAGTTGTTAAAAATTCTTCTGAATTCACATTTTCAAATTTAATATTAAAATGTTCCTCAAACCCGTTAACAAGCGAATCTTCCAGTTTCTCAAAATCTGTTTCATAACCTAAAATATTTTCCAATTCTATTGTTTTATTCGATATTTCATAATTAATCTTAATAAGACTTTCTTCTGTAGAATTCAGGTATTCGGTTATTCTTCTATGATAATCTCCGCAAAGAATTGAGCCATGCTGAAGAACAGTATTATTAATTTTTCGTTGTGCGCTACCTATTAATTTTTTACCCTCAAATTGAATTTCACTCTTAGCAGATACGGCAAAACAGATATCTGAAACAGGCCCTTTATAAAATTTTCTTAGATCCGGTTGTTCTGATTCAAGCTCAACAGCAGTTAATTTAATATCATATAAAATTAATCCTGCTCTCAACGCTTCATTTATTTCACAATAAAGACTTCTTAAAGAAGAAATTTTATTTAAAGGAAAAACAACTGAGTAAGTTAATTCTTCAGAATGAAGAATTGCTCTTCCGCCTGTTGGTCTTTGTACTACATCAATATTATACTTTGCAGCTTTTTCTGAATTAACTGAACTTAAACTTTGATTTGCCCCAAGTGAAATACAATAGGGACTCCATCTGTATAAACGGAAATAGGCTTCATCGGGAGTGTAGTTTTTTACTAGGGAAAGATCGAAATCCATATTATACTTTCCTGTGTTAAAACCAGTATTTAAAAAAAACCATTTCATAAACAAGGAAGGAGTTTTTAGTTACTTTAGAACGATTATATTTTATGATTCAATTGGCGCATCGCGATCAACCACACCAGCCATAAAATCGGCTTCGGCAACAACTTTATCATTTACTATTGCTTTCCCTTTCATCAAGAAAATTTTTGTTTTTTTTGAAACAAGCTGAATCTCGAGAAAGAGTTGATCTCCCGGCATAACAGGTCTCCTGAATTTTGCATTATTTATCTGCATAAAGTAAACAAGTTTTTTATTAAAATCGGGCAGCGAATTCAGAATAAGAATTCCACTTGTTTGTGCCATTGCTTCAATAATTAAAACGCCCGGCATAATCGGCTGCCCCGGAAAATGTCCCTGGAAAAAAGGTTCATTAATTGTAACAGACTTTACACCGACCACACGTTTATCAAGTTCAAGTACAATTATTTTATCAACCATAAGGAAAGGATACCGGTGAGGAAGAATTCTCTGAATTGCATTTATATCAAATACAACTCCTTCTTTTTTTACAAACTGATATTTCTTAACAAGCTTCTTCTGCTGATAAAGTTTTCTTATTTGTTTTGCAAATTCAACATTAGCCCGGTGTCCTGGCCGTGCAGCAAGTATTTGAGCTTTTAATGGTGCACCTATTAAAGCAAGATCGCCAAGAAGATCGAGAAGCTTGTGACGAACTGGTTCATTTCTGAATCTTAATTCTTTGTTATTGAGAATTCCATTTTCACCAACGGATAATTTTTCTTCAATACCCAGCTTTGAACGTATTTTTTCCAATTCTGATGGAGTAGGCTTTCTATCAACTATAACAACAGCATTATCAATATCACCGCCTTTTATCAACCCCTGGTCAGCAAGCTCTTCAACTTCACTTAAGAAACAAAAGGTACGCGCTGGTGCAAACTCAGAGACAAATTCTTTATCAAGATCAAAAAGTCCTGTATGCTGACTACCTAAAGCAGGATTCTGATAATCAACCATTACTGAAACACGGTAATTATCTAAAGGAAGAGCGACAATATCAATTTGTTTTTTTTCATCATGATAAATAACTGCTTCATCAATAATGAGATAATCCTTTGGTTCACTCTGTTGAACAAATTCAGCACTCTTTAGGGCTTCAACATATTGTAATGAACTTCCATCTCCAACCGGGGGTTCTATTCCATTAAGTTCAATTATGATATTATCAATTTGCAAACCCACAATAGCAGCAAGAACATGTTCTACAGTATGAACTTTTGCTTCTCCTACGCCGAGTGTTGTACCTCTGGATACATCAACAACATTATCTGCTGTAGCAGGTATTTCAGGGCTTCCGCCAAGATCAACTCTCACAAAACGAATTCCATAATTTTCAGGTGCAGGTTTGAAAGTCATTGTGCATTCAGTTCCGGTGTGTAAACCTATTCCCGACATAGTAACAGGTTTGTTTATTGTTCTTTGCAATTCTAACATTTATTTATCCAACTTTAGTTCAACTTAAATTTGATTTTGAAAATAGCAAGATGAGTGGTGAAACACAATTGGATTGTTGGAGGCAGGATTTTGGAAGTCAGTACTTCAAAATTAAAGATAAAAAACCCACAACCTACTTCACACCCAGCTTTTCCTGAAGTTCTTTTACCTCTTGTTCCAGCTGCTTTATTCTCTCAACATATTCCGGAAAATTTCGGTAATGAGCTTCGAGTTTAAATGCTTCTTTTATTTCTTTGGCAGGTGAACCAAAATAATTGCCTGGCTTCAATATACTTTTTCCTGTACCGGCTTGTGGATGCATTATTACATTATCAGTCAATTCAATATGGCCTGCCACACCGGCTTGTCCAAGTAAATAACAATTTTTACCAATCTTAGAACTCCCTGCAATTCCAGCCTGAGATGCAACTATAGAATCTTCATTAATTACAACGTTATGCGCAACCTGTACAAGGTTGTCTATTTTTACTCCTCTC
>MHAF01000056.1 GCA_001802865.1 Ignavibacteria bacterium RBG_16_34_14 | reverse complement strand
CGTAATTAAATTTTTGTGCATCCTTATAATTATCTTCAGCAATTTCAACAACTTCTTTTATATCAATATTATTGAAGTAAAACTGGATATCACTATTCTCTGTAAAAAAGTTTGGCATCTTAAAACCTATTTCAATTTATGCTTATATGCTTCTATAAAAACCGGGATAATTTCTGCTGCATCACCTACAATACCATAATGTGCAATTTCAAATATCGGGGCTTCAGGATCAGTATTGATTGCAATTATTTTATTCGATTCCTGCATTCCTGCACGATGCTGAATTGCACCTGAAATTCCGACTGCAATATAAAGTTTTGGTCGAACTGTAACACCAGTTTGTCCAACCTGGCGATCTGGTGTTACAAAACCGGCATCAACAGCTGCGCGGCTTCCGGCAACTTCCCCGCCAATTGTATGGGCAAGCTCTTCAACAAGTTTGAAATTTTCCTTTGTACTCAAGCCATATCCACCTGCAACAATTATCGGGGCGGCTTTCAAATTAACTTTATTATTCTCCCTGTGCTGCTCAATTATCTGAACAAGTTCATCCACAGGATCTGGTTTATATTCTATACGTGTAATTTTTATTTCATTAGGTTTTTCAATTGGAGTTAATTCCATTACTCCTTCTCTTACAGTTGCCATTTGAGTAGGTACATCAGGAGTAATAATTGTTGCAATAATATTTCCACCAAATGCCGGGCGAATCTGTAAAAGAAGTTTTGGATATTCATGGTTAAGATATTTTACATCAGAAATCTGGAGATCGGTGCAGTCTGCAGTTAAACCGCTTTTTGTATAAGAAGCAACTCTTGGGGCAAGGTCTCTTCCAATTACAGTAGCGCCAAAAAGAACAATACGCGGAACTCTAGATTTAACTATATCATTTAATATTCTGCTGTAAGGAAGTGTTCTATAATTCCTTAATAAAGGATGGTCAACCAAAAGTGTTTCATCGGCTCCAAATCTGAAAGTTTCTTTGGCAATTTCTTCTACACCGGCTCCAATTACAACTGATTTCAATTTCCCGTTCATTGCCTCAGCAAGTTTATGCCCTTTGCAAAGAAGCTCAAAGCTAACATCGGCAGGTTTTCCATCTCTCTGCTCAATAAAAACCATTACTTCATTTTGAAAATTCATATTGAATCCTTACCCAAAAATATGATCAGTCATTAATTGTTCTATAAGATTATTTAATCCTGCTTTTGTCGGTTCAACTCTGATTTGATTACCGCCTTTTAAAATTACAGATTCAACTTTATGCACTTTAGTAGGTGAACCGGCTATTCCGCACCTTTTTATATCAAGGTTAAGATCATCCATAGTGAAAGTGTTTATTAAAAGATTTCTTTCTTTGTATTCATGAATAAGTTTATCTGTATAAAGAAGAGAATTTTCCTCTGCAAGTTTTTCAAGATCCAAAACCGATTTAGCGTTTTTAAAAGCCATTACTCTTTTTGAACTGAATGGGCGGGGTGACACAACATTTTTTAACACTGTTATTAAAACAGGAAGAGTACTTTCAACAATTTCATAACCGCCATCAATTTTTCTTTTAATTTTAATTTTATTTTTATTCACATCGAGAATTTCTTCAGTATAAGTAATTTGAGGAATGCCAAGCTTTTCTGCTGTCTGCGGACCAACTTGTGCAGTATCCCCATCAATTGCCTGCCTGCCTGCAAAGATAAAATCATACCCGCCAATTTTTTTTATTACTTCACTAAGCACATAAGAGGTTGCAAGAGTATCAGCACCTGCAAACTTTCTATCGCTGATAAGGTAAGTCTCATCTGTACCCATATAAAGGCATTCACGTAAAATATCAGATGCACGTGGAGGTCCCATTGTAATAGCTATTACTTTCCCTCCATATTTTTCTTTTACCTGCAATGCAAGTTCAAGAGCAACCCGATCTTCATGATTAAAAATTGCAGGAAGTTTAGTGCGGTTTACGGTTCCATCATCCTTCATTACTTTGCCGGAAATATTGGCAGTATCCGGAACCTGCTTAACCATTACGATTGAATTGAACATAACACCACAGTTATTTAATATTTACTGCTTAACATATACCAAATAATATTCCATTGGAAACAATATTAGTAATTTCAATAATTTGCGAGAAATTGAGTTGGAATAATTAAGCTCTTTTCAAATGGGAGAATTGTTTTTAAGATGTTCTTAGAAGTGGGAAAGTGAAATAAGTTTATGTTAAGAACAAAAAATATAAAATATCAGATATTGGGGAAATTACTCTAAAATCTAAGATCGAATTTTTATAAATAATTGAAACTAAAATTTCCCTTCATTATTTTATATCTTGATTGAGACAGGAAATTAAATATTAAACCAAAAATTTTTCCTTATAAGTAAAGTGAAAAGAAACTTTGTTTCCTATAGAGTTATTCTTTATTTGATTGGTGTTTTTTTAATATCTCTAGTCCTATACTTTAGAATTTCAAAGTCACCTAGAATTGAAGATCTGTTTATTAGTTTTGCAGCGACTGTACTGGGTATCATTGTTACATTATTGCTGGTTGAAAGATCAATAAAAAGACAAGAAAACGAAGAATGGGAAGAATTCGAGAAAATAATATCGAATCAAATAATTGATATTTTATTTACTCTGTGTAACTATTCAAATATTAGTTCTATTCTTTGGGAACAATACTTGGAAATATTTAAGAAAGATGTTGATACAAAGGACAAGATTATTAAGTACATTAATTATTTTCATTCTTCCGAAATAAATTTAGATTATATAAAAAAAATTGTCAGTGATGAACACTTAATAGAATTTTTCTCTCGTGGATATAAAAGTATTTTTCAAAATTTAGATGATACTTTTAGATTATACGGTAATAAATTATCATCTGACCAATCGACAAATATTATAAACTTAAAAATGAAAGTTTCAATTCTCATCAATAATATGAATAGGTTCTATACAGCTAATTTTGCAATAAAAGAATTTAATGTCCCATTAGAGACCGCTCTATTAAATGATTTTAAAGAAAATGTGAATAAAGCAATACTTGCAGCAAATAAACTTTTACAAACAATATAATTTTATTCCTTCTCTCGTTTCTAAAGAAATTTAGAGATTACATTACGCTTTGTGGATCAACATCAAAAAACAGCTTAACATCTCTGTAGCGGGTCTTGCGGTTGAATTCTGCAAAAGAATCAAACACAGCTTTTCTTAAAATTCCTCCGCCGGGGTCTTTCTCTTTACTGCTCTTAACTAAAATATGATACCTGTAATGTCCTTTTAATCTTGCAATAAGTGCTGCAGAAGGAGGTGTTATCTGTAAATATTTTTTAAATGCGATAAGTTCTTTATGAAAATCAAATACAGCACCTCTTGCTTTATCGTTATCAATATCTTTTGTTTCAATCAAACATATTCTAGTGAAAGGCGGATAACCCATTCTCTGCCGGTTCAAAACTTCCTTTTCATAAAAACCAATGTAATCATTCTGCAAAACTTTCTGAAGAGTAAAACTTTTCTCATTAAAAGTTTGAATAACAACTTCACCTTCAACTTTGCTTCTCCCCGATCTTCCCGAAACCTGAGTTAGAAGCTGGAAGGTTCTTTCATCCGCGCGGAAATCCGGGAGCCATAATGTTGTTTCCGCAGAGATAACTCCAACAAGTGTGAGCCTTGGAAAATCCAAACCTTTGGAAACCATTTGTGTACCGACAAGAATATCAACTTCGCCTTTACTAAAATCCATAAATATTCTGCCAAGTGAATTTTTCTTTGAGATTGAATCTGAATCAACTCTTTTTATTTTTGCTTTTGGAAAAAAATATTCAATCTCATCTTCAACTCTTTCAGTACCGGTTCCAAAATATTTTAGTGCATAAGAACCGCAGTTATGACAAACTTTAGGAACATCTTTTGTGAAAGCGCAATAATGGCATTTAAGAATATTCTGGTTTATATGATAAACAAGCGGTACAGAACAGTTATCGCAAATTTCTAATTCACCACAATCATCGCAGTAAACCTGGGTTGAAAACCCTCGTCTATTCTGAAGTATGATTACTCCCTCTTTCTTTTTAAGCCTATCCTCAATCTTATCAAGCATAAACTTTGAGAAGACATGTTCCATCTTCTTTTTCTTTTTTTCATTTGAAATGTTGATTAGATGAATCTTCGGTAGTTTTGCATTATCTATTCTTTCGGGCAATTCAAGAAGTCCATACTTACCGGCTTGTGCGTTATACATACTTTCAATTGATGGTGTTGCAGATCCAAGAAGGACAGGAGATTTATGAAGCTGTGCAAGAATAACAGCACAATCACGTGCATTGTATTTAGGGGTATTATCAAATTGCTTGTAACTTGCATCGTGTTCTTCATCCACAACTATAAGTCCGATATCATTCAATGGTGCAAAGAGTGCTGATCGTGCACCAATTACCACTTTAGATTTTCTATTAAGGATTTTTCTCCAGGAATCATATCTTTCCCCAAGAGACATCCTGCTGTGAAGAACGGAGACTTCATTTCCAAAATTATTATAAAAGCGTGAGATGATTTGAGGAGTTAATGAAATCTCCGGCACAAGAATTAATGCAGATTTATCTTTCTCAAGAACTTTCTTTGTCAGTTCAATATAAACCTGGGTTTTACCGCTTCCGGTAACTCCATGCAATAGAAAAGGTTTAAACTTTTCTTCTTCAATTGAAGCAGTAACTTCATCAACTATGTTCATCTGTTTTTCTGTTAAAAGAAAATCAACTTTCTTTTCTGTATATGCTTCAATATAATCTCTTGAGATTTCCTTCTCGAAAACTTTTATTAATCTCCTTTTAGCAAGTCCATCTACAGAAGATTTTTTTGATTCTGTTTTCTCAAGAAGAAAACCGAGCGGAACAGATTCTTTTTTAAGTGATGAAAGAAAGAGAAGAACCGAGATCTGCTTTGGCGACCTCTTTTCTATTTCAGGGAAAAAAGAATATATCTCACCAATTGGTTTAGCAAGCTTAACAAACTTTGCTTTTTTTATCTTTACTTTAGCACCCGCAATCTCATTCAGGATTGTAACTGCACCTTGTTTTTCAAGATTACTTAATATTGAATAAATATTTTTTTTCTGAACTAATCTTTGCAGATGAGAAAAATTCATTTCCTCTTTTTCAGATAGGATTTTCAGGATCTTAGACTTTAATAAAGTCTTATCTTTTTCCTTTTCAAGAAGCTGCAAAGCAAAATTCGTATCGCTTATTATTTTTCTTTTAGATTCAACATCAAGTCCATACGGAACAGCGAGCTTTAGTGCTTCACCTAAAGAAGATAGATAATAATCTCCCAGCCATTTATAGAACTCTAGTGATTTTGGTGTAAAGATAGGTTTAAAATCAAGAATATCATCCAGTGGTTTTATTTTTTCTTTAATCCCGCTCTGCGGGATAGAAGATGAAGTTGAAACAATAAAACCTGTTAATGTTCTCTTTCCGAAAGATGCAACAGCACGTACTCCGGGCTTTGCAAGAGATTCTAATGTTTTCGGAACAGAATATGTAAAAGCATTTCTGAATGGTAAGGGAAAAACTAATTCAGCATACATTAATTTTCTTCTTTATAATACGGTGCAAGATCTTTGTAATAACTATCATCATAATCTGTAGCTATCATTTCAAAGAGTAAAGTCTTTGTACTCTTATCCCAAACAATTCTTTTATATTCTTCAGATAAAATTACTTCACCATTAGTTGAATAAATACTGTCATCAGGCTCCATAGTCAGATAGTAGAAACTATCTTCAAATGAGATTGTTTCAATTTTCCTTATATCATTAAAATTAAGTTTTACCTCAGCATGCAGGAGGTCATCTTTTATATACAGCCTTCTAGATGTTATATCTTTTCCTTCATCATACATATCTGAGATGAATTTCTCACTCTTATAAATGTAATTAAAAAGAGTATTTTTATCTTCTTCAAATTCTTCATCTGTTTCTGCATCGGATCGGATGTCATAAATTCTGAATGTTCCTTTTCCTTTAAGATCATCTTCAAGATTCAGTTCATAAGAAATTCTGTGAAACGTAAGGCAGCCTGAGAGAGAGAATGATACAATAATAAAAATTATTAAAAGTAGTTTTTTCATTGGGTTTATTTCCTTTTATTTTTTTATAGCACAGATTAGTAACCTGCTACGATTTACTAAACGACAGCTTTTTCAATCAATGTTAATTTTTTCTCATCAGCATTTAGTTCAGCATTAATACCGAATGGAAGTGTAAATTTATTTTTTATATGTCCAAAAGAAAGTCCGTAAATAACGGGTATACTTAAGCCGGATAGTCTGTCAAATAAAACTTCCATAAGTGAAAAAGAATTTTCAAATGACGGATCTTCTTTTTTAGGTTCACAATCATCAAATACGCCAAGAGCTATTCCAGCGGCTCCTTTAAATTTACCGGACATAAGCATTTGAGTGAGCATCCTGTCTATTCTGTATGGTTCTTCAGTTGTTTCTTCCAGAAAGATAATTTTATTTTCAGTATCAATATCATATTCAGTTCCGATTAAAGAAACAATAACAGATAAGTTCCCGCCAATTAATTCTCCTTCGGCTTTACCACTTCTTATTGTAACAGGTTCAGATCCGTTTCCTTCAGGCCCGCTGATAAGTACAAGTCTTTTATGCGGAGAGATTAAGACATCTTTAAGATAATTCGTACTGAATTCATTGAAAATAGAAATTCCAACAGGGCCGTGAAAGCAAATCAATCCTGTCTTAGAGTAAATCCCGTATAGTAATGCAGTTACATCACTATAACCAATTAAAACTTTAGGATTATTTTTAATAATTTCATAATCAAGAAAAGGAAGAATGCGGGAACAGCCATAACCGCCTCGTGCACACATTATTCCATCAACATCCTTTCTTGAAAACATTTCCATTAATTCTTCAGTTCGCTGTTTATCATTGCCAGAGAAGTAACCTATTTTGTTAAGGACTGACTTATTATAAACAGTATTGAAACCAAGAGAATGAAGATTTTTTATACAATCTTCAAGTTCTTTTTCAGATATGTAGCTGCCTGGAGTGACGAGTGCTATTGAATCTCCTTCTTTCAATCTTGGTGGTTTTATTTTCTGATGTTGTTTGATAGGATAGGAAAAAATTCTCTCCGACGCAATTAAAGGAGAGGCTGAAACAAGGGATAATGTTTTAATAAAGTTTTTCCGTTTCATATGATTTTTTCGTCATACAACAAATGATCAAATGTTTCCCTGCTTCGTATGATATTAAATTTATCACCATCAACCATAACTTCTGCAGGACGTCTTCTTGCATTGTAGTTTGATGACATAACCATTCCGTAAGCACCAGACGACATAATTGCAAGGTATTTTCCAGAAGCTGTTTCAGTAATTGTTCTATCCTTTGCAAAAAAATCTCCAGACTCACAAACAGGACCAACTATATCTGCAACGATATCTTTATCAGTTTTGGAAATCTCAACCGGCTGGATATGATGATAAGCTGAATAAATACTTGGGCGAAGTAAGTCATTCATTGCTGCATCAACAATTATAAATTTCTTAAAATTATTTTTTTTATTGTATAAAACTTTTGTAACTAAGATTCCTCCATTCGCTGTAAGGAATCTTCCCGGTTCAAAAAATACTTCACAATCCAGTTTCTTTAATTTTGGAATAAGTGCCTCAGCATATTCTGATATTGAAAATGATTTTTCACTGTTGTGGGCAACACCAATTCCGCCTCCCACATCAAAATGCTCAATCTTAACTCCATAAGCTTTTACTTTAAAATAAAATTCTGAAAGCTTATCAACTGCTTCTATAAAAGGTTCAACAGAGGTTATCTGCGAACCAATATGCATATCAATTCCTGTGAATGAGATATTGTTAAATTTTTCGTAGTCTTTAAATATACCCGATGCTTCTTCGATATCACTTCCGAATTTATTCTGTGATAAACCTGTCGAAATGTAAGGATGGGTCTGTGGATTAACATTCGGATTAACACGAACTGCAATCCGTGCTTTTTTCTTCATCTTAGCTGCTATTTCATTTATCAGTTCAATTTCTTCACTGCTTTCAGCTTTAATCATCATATCTTTTTCAATTGCAAGCCTTATTTCATCGGAAGTTTTTCCAACACCTGTCATCAGCATTTTTTTAGGATCAACACCTGCTTTGTATGCGCGGTAAAACTCTCCTTCAGAGTTTACATCAATCCCGCTCCCAAGATCATAAAAAGTCTTTATTACATTTAAATTAAAATTTGCTTTAACAGAATAAAAAACTTTATGCTTTACTTCCCTGAAAGCTTGAGTAAATTCTTTGTATCTGTCTTCAAAAAAATTTTTGCTGTAAATATAAACCGGTGTTCCTGTTTTTTTGATGATCTCCTGAACAGATATATTGTCACAGTATAAAGAGTTTTCTAAACCGTAAGTAAAGTATTTTGATTTGAAATAATCCATAAGATCCTGTATAGATTAGGAAAAGAATTAAGTAAAGTTAAGTGAAATTGAAGAAGTTTAAAAACTTATGAAACCTTCACTCTCACATCCACAGCAAAAATTTTATTGTCTGAAGTTATAATAACAGGGTTCATGTCGCATTCGGTTATTGAGTTTTCATCAAGCATCATTTGGGCAATTGATTTAATAATTGATTTTATTTGCGAAATATCTGCCGGCTTTTCTCCACGTACACCTTTAAGAATTTGTCCAATCTTAGTTTCATTAATCATCTTATCTATATCTGCATCAGATAAATAAGCAGAACGCATTGCAGTATCTTCAAAAACTTCAACATATTTCCCACCTGAACCAAACATAATCATAGGACCGAAAGAAGGATCCCGGAAAGCTCCGATAAGAATTTCAAATCTTGTATTTAAGAAAGGCTGAATAATAAATTCCTGTGTGTGTAAACTTTTTTCCATCTCTTCAGCTTTTCTAATTAATTCTTCCCTGTTTTTTATATTAAGATGAACTGCATTCAATTCACTCTTATGAATTATATCTCTACCCACAGCTTTTAAAACAACCGGATATTGAAAATCCCGATTATTTATTTCATAATGGCTAACAATCCTGGTTTCTGCTAAAGGTATATTATAATTCTTCATTAAAGCAGAAACTTTTTCCTGGGTCAGAAATCCGTTTCCTTTATTTTTTAAGAAAGAATCATCTTTTGATTTTTTTAATCTCAATGTTTCTTTTTTACCAGAATAAAAACGAAGAATATTTGAAATAACTTTTGCAGGATTTTCAGGATTTCTGAATAAAGGTATTTTCTTTTTTGAGTTTAACCTGTATTGATCCCAGAATTCAGGTAAAGGCATAACAACCTGCATTAAAGGTTTTGCAGGTTTAATCTCATTTATCCTTTCAATCACTTCAAAAGCATTTACCATAATCGGTTCAACAAAAACTGAGATAATGGAATCAACATTGGGATCATTCAATAAAAGCTCATTAACTTTTTTATAAGCTTTTGCGGTTCCGCCCGGTAAAAGATCAACAGGGTTATTAACACTCCCTTCAGGATGAACAATTTCCCTCAATTTAGTTTTAGTTTCTTCACTTAATTCTGCAAGTGTTAAAGAATTCTTTTCAACCGCATCTACTGCAAGAATTGCAGGACCACCGGCATTTGTAACAACAGCTACTCTATTTCCTTTTGGTTCAGGAAAATATTCAAATCCTTTAGCTGTGTTGAACAATTCGTTCAGGTCATCTGTTCTTACAATATTAAACTGCTTCAGCACCGAATCAACAACTTTATCGCTGCTTCCCAAAGCCCCTGTATGAGAAGATGCAGCTTTAATTCCTCCTTTTGTTCTTCCTGCTTTAAGAACTATTACAGGTTTTGCTACGGAGCCATTAATAAATTTCTGAATAAAAGCTTCTCCATCAACAAAACTCTCAAGATAAAGAGTTATAACTTTTATATTAGGATCATTCTGCCAGAAATCAAGAAGATCATTTTCATTTATATCTGCTTTATTCCCAACACTTATAAAGTGAGCAAATCTTATATCAGTTTCTCTTAAAGAATTTAGTATAGCAGCACCAATTGCACCGCTTTGTGAAAGGAAAGCAAGCTTTCCTGTTTCAGGTTTTTCGGCGACAAAAGTTGCATTAAGTTTTATCTCTTTAAGAGTGTTTACAATTCCCATACAATTGGGACCAATTAATCTTGAATCACTTTCTTTTATCATTGAAATAATTTTAGCTTCTGCTTTTCTTCCCTCTTCGCCTGTTTCTTTAAAACCTGCGGTAATAAGAATTATTGATTTGATTCCTCTTTCAATTAAAGAGGAAATAGTTTCTTCAGCAAACTGTTTGGGTACCATAACAATAGCAAGATCAATTTCAGCTTTAATGTCTTCAATAAATTTGTGGCATTTTATTCCAAGAATTTCTTCTGTTTTGGGATTTACTAAAAATAATTTCCCTTTATAACCATAGTTTTTAACACAGCTGGTTAATTCGTAACCAAGGCTTCCTTTTTTGCCTGAAGCACCAATTATGCAAAGTGATTTTGGATAGAAAAATTTTGAAAGAGAGTTATTCATTATACCCCTGATTTTGTTTAGTAAAAATGGTAACTGATGTTATACAAAACATTTTAAATATTGGAGTAATGGAATGGTGTAATATTATATTTTGTTCCTCTTTATGTAATCCCAATATTCCATTATTCCAAAATTCCATTATTCCAAACATTGCGTTAGGTGAGTTATAATATTTTCTTGTAATTTAGATTCAGAAATAATTTTATTTCACTTTCCCTTAGGAAATATCTTCTAAAAGATATGTTAACCAATAAATAATTTTTTTTAACATGATTAAAAATAAATTACTTTTTGCTTTAATACTTGCGTTCCTTACAAAAATCATTTATTCCCAGACTGATATAAGATTTGAACATCTTTCATTACAGGATGGGATTGCTCATAATCTTACGAATTGTATGATGAAAGACAGTAAAGGTTTTTTATGGTTCGGTACAATTTATGGTCTTGCCCGATATGAAGGTTCCGGTTATACGGTTTTTAAGAATAATCCGGATGATCAAAATTCAATTTCTTTCGATGATATAGTTTCTCTCTTTGAAGATAAGAGCGGGAACATTTGGATTGGAACAAGGGGAAGCGGATTAAATAAGTATAATCCTTATAAAGGAGAATTTACAAGATTTATTTACCGTAAAGATAATCCGAATGGAATTAATGATAATATTATATGGGCTGTTTGTGAAGATAAAGAAGGAAACATCTGGATTGGGACTGAAAGAGGAGGACTAAATCAATATAACCCTGAGACCGAAAAATTTAAACATTATAAGCATAATGAATCAGAACCTAACAGTATAACCAGTAATACTATTTTCTCTCTTTTATGCGACTCAAAGGGAGACCTCTGGGTTGGAAGTAAATCGGGACTTTCAAGGTTTAATTATGATAATAATTCTTTTGAAAATTTTATAAATAACCCGGAAGATAGATTTACTATAAGTCGTGGAGCCATAAAAGTTATTTATGAAGATAATGAAAAAAAATTATGGGTCGGTACAACATCCGCTCTAAACAAGTTTGATGGAAATATTTTTACAAAATACTATTCAGAATCAGGTTCTAATTCCTTAAGTCATAATTCCATTTTATCAATTACAGAAGACAGTTTCGGTAATCTTTGGATTGGTACAGCTTATGGCTTAAATCATTTTAACAAAAAAACAAATCAATTCATAAACTTTTTCCATAATCCGAACGATCCCGCAACGTTAAGTGGAAATGTTATTCAAAATGTTTTGGTGGATAATTCCGGTTTGATCTGGGTAAATTCTTACAAAAGCGGAATAAATAAAACAGTTAAAACACCTCATCAAAATTTCATCAATCTCCTAAGTTATGAAAGCTCAGGTTCTTTAAGTAATAGTAATGTTATTTCATTATCTGAAGGGAAAAACAACATCGTTTGGATCGGCACCTTAAATGGTTTGAATTATTATAATCAGGAAACAGGAGAGTTAGCCAGTGTTTATATTGAAGATACTCCGGAGAAAAAAAGTATTAGTGCTCTGGCAACTGATTATGATGGAAATATTTGGGTTGGAAGCTATGGAGGATTAAAAATTTTTAACCCCTTTGGGAGAAGATTTTATGAACCTGATTTTAATGGACTTAAAGAAGCGGGTTTATTTTCAACCCATATAACAGCTTTTCTCATTGATTCATTAACAGTATGGATTGGGACTTATGATAATGGTTTATACAGGTTAGATAGAAAAAATAATTCTCTTTTAAAGTTTAGTTATGAAGGAAAAAATTTTAATAATTCCCAGGCAGATTATATTGTAACACTTCACAAAGATAAGTTAGGTAAAATCTGGATTGGTTCTTATGGCGGCTTGATGATGTATGACCAGAAAGATAATTCTTTCGAAACATTTACAAATGATTTGAATGATGGAACATCTTTGAGCAGCAATTACGTATTCAGCATTTTTGAAGACAGCAGGAAGGAAGTCTGGATAGGAGCGGCAAATGGTTTGAACAAATTTATTTACGGCAGTTCTACATTTGAACATTATTTTGAAAAAGATGGTTTGCCAAACAGTGTCATTTGTTCTATTATAGAGGATTTTAATGGAGAACTGTGGATAAGTACAAATAAGGGGATTTCAAGATTCAACACTGATCAAAGTTCATTTACCAATTACGATATTTCGAACGGCTTGGGCGGAAACCTTTTTAACCCTGCTGTAGGTTTATCCGGTTTTTATACTAATATTGTCTTTGGAGGCAGCTGGGGTTGTGTTATATTTTATCCCGGCGAATTCAGATTCAGCGATTATAATCCACCGGTTTATATTTCCTCAATTAAAAAAATAAACGGTGATGGAGAGACTTCCCTTATTACCTCTTTTACTGATGAAGTTGAAATAAGCAATTCTGAAAAAATTATAAATATAAATTTTGCATCGCTTGATTTTTCAAATCCTTCAAAAAATAAATATGTATATATGCTTGAAGGAATTGATAATGACTGGATAAATACAGATAGTAAAAATTCAGTAACATATACAAACCTTGATCCCGGAGAATATCTTTTTAAAGTAAGAGGAACCAACAGTGATGGTGTCTTTAGCAATCATGTTGCTCAACTAAAAATAATTGTAATCCCGGCTCTATGGCAAATATGGTGGTTTCAGCTTATCTGCCTGATCCTTTTAATTATAGGCACTTTTTATATTGTAAGATCGAAAGTAAGAGCAAAGATTAATCATGCGTTTGAAATTCAAAAGATAAGAGAAGAAGAGGCTGCAAATATAAGAAGACAGACCGAACTTGATTTCCAGGAAGAGCTAGAATACAGGCTTACAAAAATTTCTCTTCTGATTGATAAAATAAGAAAGAAACTTCATGATTCATTGATTGAGGTTGATCCTGTTATTAAAAAGATTTCAGAACACTCAAACAATATCTATGAAGACACGCGAGATTTTATCTGGGCAATTGGACCAGGCAAGGATAGTTTATACACACTTGTAAACAGATTAAAAGATTTTGGAGATGAATTATTCAAAAACAAAAATATTAAGTTCACTATTAAAGGAATAGACAATAGCCTTAAGAAATTTCCCTTGACTGTTGATAGGAAAAGATACATCACTTTAATATTTAAAGAAGCTATGAATAATGCTATGAAATATTCTGAATGCAAAAATATAACACTGGAGATTTCAGTAAGGAATGAGAATAATGTTGAAATTTTCCTTTTTGATGATGGAAAAGGATTCGATACCGAAAAAATTTATGATGGAAATGGTTTGAAGAAAATGAAAAAGTGTGCGGAAAAAATTAATAGCATAATAGATGTAGATTCACGTCCGAATATAGGAACGAAAATTTTATTCAAAGGAGTAATTCCTTATGATTTTTTAGATTATGGAAAGAATGTAGCATAAATCCTTACCAACTAAAATTTTTATTTTTTCTTAAAACTCCTATATTGAAAAAAATTGTTAATTTAATTAGAAAATCCAATATTTTCACATACTTAGTAAAAGATATTTACGTCTGAATAAAAATATTTTTTAAAAAGGGATTGACAAAAAGATTTTTTTATCATACTTTTTTCTCCCAATAATAAATTGGGAGGGAGTATGAAAACAAATAACGAACAATATCTCAGGATCTTTGTACATATATTATATTGTCTGGTAATTCTCGCCCTCATCTTATTTATTTAGAAATTACAAATAAATTATCATATTAAGGAAGGATTCTTTCTCAGCCAAATCCTAAATCTACCCGGAATAGGAAGTTCTATTCTTACAGAAAATCTATAGAGAACCCAATCCCAAGAACTTAAAAAAGGCACAGAATATTTGAAAGTAAAATTATTTTTACTTTTAAAGTAAAAAGGAATAATTTATTATATGGCTTTCTATCAATAAAAGAACCTAACTCTCCTAATCATTTTATTAAAACCATACTTAACGTCTTCTGAAATTCAGGAGTATCAAACCTGTAAAAATAAACTCCCGATGAAAGATTATTGCCATCAAATACAACTTCATATTCACCCGCATTCTGTTCTTTGTTAACAAGAACTGCAACTTCATTACCCAGTAAATCATAAACTTTCAAGCTTACAAAAAGCGATTGTGGAGTTGAGTATTTAATTTTAGTAACAGGGTTAAACGGATTAGGATGATTCTGGAAGAAATTAAATGCTGAAGGCATTCCATTTTCATCTTCAACATCAACAGTTCCAACTAAATGAAATCTCATAGTCTTCTCAAAATGAGTGGGACCAATTCCAAATCTCGAATCAACTACAACTTTTGGCTGGTAAATATCAAGCCCTGTACGGTTTATTCTTGGAGGATAAATTGTAAAAGTAATTCCTAAAGAATCTCCCGGGTTAACTGCGAAGGCATTTGGTGTAAGCTCAAGAGCAGAATCAGGATTCACAGTTCCATAAATGATCGAAGAATAAACAGAATCAAGGGCAATTCCAAAATTATGAACGTGTAGTGTAGTATCAACTCTTTGAATGTTCACATTAATATCACCATAGTTAAATAAGACTGTGTTGAAATATAAAAGAGCATTAGGAAATGAATTCCCTTTAAGAACTAATTTATAAGGATTTATCAAATCCGGATCATTATGATAGATTAAAAGAGTATCAAATAAAACTTCATTAACCTGCGGTGTCCAAGTAATAATTAAACTATCCCTCAATAAAGGTTGAATTGTTAATGGGAAAGAATTTTGAAAATTTATCTCACTACTAACAATAACTGAGGCACTATCTAATTTAAGAAGTGCCGATCCATTATTAATTATAGGAATGAAGAGTTCAACAGGTTCTCCCGGAAGTGTTAATCCAAAATCATATTCTGATGCCGGTATAAATAGTTTAGCTGACCAAAACTCCGGAGAAACATAGCTCAGCGGACCACCATAAGCTCCTACATCATTTCTTAAACTACCTTTGGCAGGATATAAGGCGTTACCGGGAGAATTTGGATTTTCCGGATCATTATATTGAACGTCAGGATTGCCGGCATCGATACAGGGAGAATCATCATTTAAATAAAATCCGCTGTCTGCAAATGAGGGATGCAAGTTAAAATTTCCAGTTCCGCCAATTCCATTCTCAACATTATTGTATTCAATTACAGGCGAAGTCCCTGTTAAATTTATTTGATTATCATTACTCTGGGTATTATTCCAGACTATATTATTTATTACCACGACATTTGCTGTTGATATCCTTATTCCACCGCCAATATCATTGGCTGAATTGCTCACTATTGTATTATTCCGAACTATATTTGGAAGATTATTTCCGGGAAGAGTTTGCAAAATCCACACACCGCCGCCGCCAAAAGTCTGTGCCCCTGCCTGATATACTCTGTTATTTGCAATAATATTATTTGCTATAAGAGCATCCGAACAATAGTTAAGAACAATACCACCGCCATACATACCATCATTATTTAGAATTACATTATTGATAATTTTAGGGGACCCATCACCTACTCTTATTCCTCCTCCTCCGGCACTGATTATTCCCGGTCCAACATGGATTGCTTCATTATCAATAATTATATTGTTCCTGATAGTAGGTGAAGAAAGCGTAATTAATATTCCCCCGCCTTCAGTGTATGTGCCTGCACCATGTTCATCAAGCCAACTTGTTCCTGTTCCCCCTGTTAAAGTGAATCCTTGAAGAATTGCAGTAGAATCCTCACCTGAAATAATTAAAACACAGCTTGCTGTATCAGGATGAACGGGCTGGCCGCCATTAATTATAGTTGTTTTTATAATATTATTATCATTATTCAGAATAAAATGACTTGCCACAACAATATTCTTTCCTATGAAATTTATATTTTCAAAATAAGTTCCGGGAGCTACCAAAACAGTATCACCATTATTTGCGGAATTAATTGCTTCCTGGATGGTTGAATATTGAGAAGGAACATTAAGCGTTTCACCAAATGAGGAAATTTGATGAATTAAAACCGCAAGAAAAAATGGCATAAGTTTTTTCATTTTTACCTCCTGATTATCTTTTTCTAATTTTTGGTGGTGAAAATAAATTTAATAATTAGTACTATCGTCCTGATTCAGGAAACAGAACCATTTTATTAGTAGTACTGAATTTTATCCCCTGAACACAGGCGAAATTTCTTTTTTTGAACGTCTCTTATATTCAGTTGGAGTAAGACCTGTGTGACGCCTGAAAGCTGAGTTAAAGGCAGACTTAGAATTAAAACCGACAGAGTACAGAACTTCAAGCACTGTTTTTTTTTCCAAATCAGATAACATTTCTTTTGCCTTGTTAATTCTGTAACTATTTACAAAATCAAAAAAATTCTGATTCAGGTTTTCATTTATTACCTGAGAAAGTGTTTTAGTAGAAACGTGGATTTTCGAGGCTAAATCATTAATCGTTAGATCTGGTTCAAGATAAGGTTTTTCACTTCTCATATAGTTTTGTAATCTATTCAGGTATTCTATGCTTTCTTCTTTTGTTAAAGATGATTTCTCATACTTAATTTTTTCTGCCTGTTCAGTTAATTCATAAAAAAGTTCAGGATGTTTTAATCCTTTATAAACGATTAAAAAAGCAAAAACAAAATTTATACTTAGTGAAAAGAAATTCATTACATTATAGATTGAAGCAGAAAGATTAACAGTTCTTAAAAGAATAAAATGAATAAAATCTATTACCCACATAAAAATAAAACCAAAGAGAATAATCATTAACCAGGAGAGATTAAGTTTTTCAATTGATGAAAAAACTTTCTTTAATTCCTTTCTGTAATTATTCAGAAGACTGACTGCAAAAAAAATGTAAATTAAAATCTGTAGGTGGAGTGAAAAATAAATTACGTTTGATGCCCATCGTGGAAGAACCATTGAGTTTTGTAACAGATAAATTTTTTCGGAACTTTCAAGTAAATGATAGCTGAAAAGCATTACAACATTATAAATAACAAAAGGAATTAAGTGGAGATAATCTTTTTTGTCTAAGGCAAATTCTTTTTTTGTGAAAGATTTTGTGTAGAGATATAAAAGAGGTCCGAATAGGTATCCAAATGAAAAACCGATAAAACGAAAATCAAAAAGATTGATATTGAAAAAATCTTCAAGATCATGCAAAAGAAAATTTATTATAAATAACGCATTGGAAAAAAGAAATGCTGAAAGAATCCTGAAGCCAATCTCATTTTTTTTCTTCATTGTTAAAAGGAAAAGTGAAAAGAGAAGAAGCTGGAAGACGGTAATAATTGAAATAATTTCTGTAACTGTAACTATCATATAAGTGAAATATTTTTGGAGTTAAAGTATAAAAAATAATTTTAATTATTAAAGATATTAAAGAAGTATTCATTCTTATCTCAAATTTGAATTGCTTTTCATTTTGGGTAAATTTAGCATCATTTTTAAGAAATCCTGAACAAAATTATGCGTTATCCTTTTGCTGAAATAGAGCCTAAATGGAGAAAATTCTGGGAAGAAAAAAAGGTTGACAAGACTGATCTGAATAAATCTGATAAAAAATTATTTTCCCTT
>MHAF01000055.1 GCA_001802865.1 Ignavibacteria bacterium RBG_16_34_14 | reverse complement strand
ATTTGTTAACTGAGGTGTAAGATAAGAAGCGATTGCCGGGAAAAAACCATCATACTTTGAAAAAGCCTGATCTCTGTCCCTTGGAATAGGATGCCATATTTTTTCTTCCCCAACATCATATCTTGCCCATCTCCATTGATCAGTGTGTCTGTCCCAATCACCAAGGAAGATATCCACAAGCCTGGCTTTGAGATATTCGGTTTTACTTACTCTATGATCTCTTTTTTCTTCCAGTGTTTCAAAAAGTTTAAATGTACCAGCAACTTTTTCTGCTTTCTCATAACTGGGGCTATCCTTTTCAGGATGTTCTTCAATCATTCCAAGTAAATTTGCAAAATCATTCCGGAACTCTCCAAGCTTTTCATCATCCGGAATTAAAACCAATGTAGGTCTTGATTGCAAAATACCAACAGTATCAAGAAAAGGCGCAACAACAAGTGGAGCCATCGGATTTGAAGTGCTTATCTGATCCTGAACAATATCTGCAACAAGAGATTCCTGAAGATCGGGGGGTAAAATCTTTTTAGGATCTTTATTAAGTGATCTGAATTTCCAGATGCGTCCGTCTTTACCTTTAAACTTTAAAGATTTTGTCTGATAGCCCCCTCCACTATCTAAAGGAGTTAAACCGCCTGCAAATTTATCTAAGTCTAAAACTTCAACTTCAACAGGAGTTGTCCAGAGATCACGCCAATGAGAACCAAAGAAAATTCTGTGAAGCCAGCCTGCTTCATATTCTTCTCCTGGTATAACAGTAACATATTTTTTTTCGTAACTATTTTGAGCGATTAATAAAGGTGACATGACCAAGAAGAAAAACAAAAAAAGAATTTTGTTTTTTTGCATTTTATCTACTTTTCAGTAATTACTTTATCATCAAACAAAATAGATGAAAAAGTTTCTTCGCAAGTTCCATTATCATTCATAATAAACACAGCAAGCCTTACCTTGTTATCCTTTAAAAAATCTAATTGAATAAATCCGGGATAAAGTACTGAAAAAATACTTTTATCTCCATAGCTTAAAGAATTATTATGCTCAGCAGCTCCAAAACCGCTTATGAGATAAAAATTATTATTTATGTCCTCTATAACTTGTAAGGAATGTTCATGACCAGAAGCATAAATTACATTATGGTATTTTGATATTACGGTTTCCATTTTTTCCACATAATCTTTATAAAGTGAATTCGACATATCCTGTTGAGAAATTCCTGCCATTCTGCTTAAAGGATAAACAGAACCAATTACAGGTAGAGGTATCCAAAGATATTGATTAAAATCCAATAAAGGAAAAATATGTGCTTTCCAATCAAAATATCCTCCGTGAGGTCCATAAGTATTTAATGGATGATGACCGGCAATAAGTACTAATCTTTCTCCTGCTGTTTTTATCAGGCTATCCACCGAATTTATCACACCCTCTTTGCTGATTGGATAGCAAGAGCAGTTTGCAGAATCCGGTTTATTATCATTGTGGAGCCACCACTGAGTATCAATAAAAATGATGCGTAGTTTATCTGCATAATCTTTTATAACTGGTCCGGGGCAGCCATCTTTCGGCAGCATTTCAGCAGATGGATTATTCTGATTAATATAGTTACACATCCTTTTTATTCTATCCCATCCATCTAAACCACCATCTCCCCAATCATGGTTACCGGGAATAAATATACCTTCAGTCCCGCTGTTTTTCATTACATCAATCTGTTCTTGAAGACAACTACAGTTAATCTTATAGTTGAGATCATTCTCTGATTCAAGACCAGAAGGATAAACATTATCACCAAGAAAAATATTTACAGTTTTTTCCGGAAGTAACTTTGCTCTTTTTTCCATTGCATCAAGTATTGGTTCTCTTTGATCTGGTGAAGGTTCTCCTGCATCGCCAATAAGTAAAACCCGGTAATCAATTAAAGATACATCAACCTCATCAGCATTTTTCTTATATCCTTCCCGTAAGTAGTAAGATGTTGAACAGTCCGAAAGAATGGTTAGAAGAAGTAAGTAATAAAAAGTTTTTTTCATTTATTAGATAGTTAGATTAAAATAAAATCAAAAAAAATTATTTCTGAGTTGCTTCGAACATTAGCTGCTCGGCTTTTTCTTTCCCGAGATAAAGATCAATGAAATAATGTATAACATATAAAATTGGTGTAAGGACCACAGCAATTGTAAATTTATACATATAATTAACTATCCCAATAGCCAAAACAAGTTTTGCATCCCATCCCGCTCCTAAATAAAAAGCAATGAAAAGAACGACAAAGCTGTCAATAAATTGGGAAACAAGAGTAGACCCAGTAGCTCTAAGCCATATTTTAGGATTTCCTGTTTTACTCTTAAAGAAATGAAATACAGTAACATCAACCAACTGCCCGATTAAAAAAGCAGTTATAGAACCAACTATTATCCAGAGACCCTGTCCAAAGATTGTATTAAAAGCAATATTCATATTTACAGTTCCACCAGCTGTTTCTCTTTGAATCCAGAAGTCTGCAGGTGTTAACCTCATAGAAAGATAAACCATCAGAAATGCATAAATAATAAGTCCTGCAGCAGTGAAAGAAATAAATCTCACACCTCTTCTTCCATAATATTCATTTATAATATCAGTCATTATAAAAACAACAGGCCATAATAAGACACCAGCAGTAAGATTAAATGAGAGATCAAAACCAAAGATGCCAAAGTTTATGGGGTTAAGATGTAAAGTTTTTTCAAGAGAAAAGATTTTTACTCCTATAAACTCAGCTAGAAGAGCGTTTGCAATGAAGAATGCTCCAAGAATGTAAAAGAGCTTTGTACTTTTTTCTTTCATAGGTTTGAGCTTTTAATAATTAAAGAAAATGTTTCTCAAAATCTAAGAAAAATTCTTGAAGGTATATTGCAAAAAACATAAATTCACTTTAAATCATAAAACAATGGAATAGCATCCGAGTTACAAGCGAAGCCGAATGACTATTGAATGATAGCGATAGAATGACAGCTAAGCTTAATGATCCCGCCGAGGCGGGAAATGAAAGGTGAAGTTTTTGATTCCTATTATTTAACTTAAATAAACCCTTTACCTCTATACCCTTTATGCCTTATACTAACTTACAGGTAATCTTTAAATAAAATTTCCAGCCTTTGAAACATATTTTTACTTAAAAGAAAAGTTACATGCTCGGCAAAACTATTCAATGTAACAACAGCATTTACTATAGCATCTTTAGATTCAATTTTTGCTAAATGCCTGCAGACATTCTGATTCAGCAGTTTTATTTCTTCATAAAGGTCTTTTAGCTTATTCATTTCCCAATCCGGTTCTCCCCCTTTTTTTGCTATAACATATTGTGCAAGCGAATACATTGAAAGAACCCTGTAATTGGTTTCTTCAAGAGTTGCAAAAGGTAAATGAAATCTCATCATCGGTTTAAGCTTTCCCATTGTAGGGCAATCATTAGCCACCATAACAATGCCGAGTAAACTTCCTAAAGCATTTTGTAATGATGTACGTTTATAATATGTTCTTGCATTTGTGTGGATTGTAACTTCAACTTCATCATAAGAATGAAACTCAGTAAAATCAGAAATTACATCATTCAGATTTACAGCCAAAGGGCAATACTTAAACTTGTTTTCATCAATAGGGCAATGAGAACACTTAAAATTTGAGATCTCGGTCCATTTAGGCGGGATTTTTAATGAGGGTTGAATAATGTTTAATGTTTTTTCATCTATTCTAATTTTAACTCTTTTTTCTTTGTCATCATTAAAACGAAATGAAAAATCATATCCAAATTCAGATATTATTTCTTCCACAGGAGTAATTTTTATTATTTAATAATTTAATATAAGAAATTTAAGATTTAACCAGATGATATAAAGCAGGGATTAAAATAAAAGCGGCATCAACTTTTAAATCAATGCCGCTTATCGGGGGGAGAGAGATTATGAGAGTCTATCTGCTTTTTTTATTCTTGTTATTATCTGAATTGTTTTTTGTTTCAATCTGAGTTTTATTCCTAACCGTGTTATCGTTTCTTTTTTGCTCAGTTTTTATCTGGGTTTTGTTCTCTCTTTTTTGTTGTTCAAAGACTGTATTGTTTTTCTTATTATCTTCCTTTTTTACTTCAATCTTACGGTTTACTTCAGTATTTCGTTTAACTTCTGTCTTTTGAACATCCTTTCTTTCTATCTTCTTCTCAGGAATAAAAACATTATTATTTTTCTTAACCTGAGTTCTACGGTTTACTTCAGTATTTTTTTGAATATTAATCTCTGTCTTTTGAACATCATTTCTTTCAATCTGTTTTTTCTGAACATCATTTCTTTCAACCTTTTTCTCAGGAATGAAATCATTATTCTTCTTTTGTTCTTTCTTTATAGTTTCATTTCTTTTTATTTCAACTTCATTTTTTCCTTTAACATCAGAATTATTTCTTTCCTTCTTTATAACATCATTCCTGGAATCAGTGTTTTTCTTTATTTCCAAGTCTCTTCCGGCAGAACGTTCCTTTTCATTTTTTTCAACTTTTATATCTTTTAGGTCTTCACGTCCTAATCTTACTTTAGAGACATCAAGGCTAGATTTTATATTCTTCTTCTCAATTTTAATATCGTTACTTCTTGTTTTAGTAAGTTCTTCACGAGAAGCGACAAAGGTTCTTACAACATCATCATTCTTACCTCTGTATTTTTCAACTTCCTTATAATCATTTACCCTGACAATTTCTCTTTGCTTAATATCCTGTCCGGAACGCTTCCTGATATGGTCAAAATCAACACCGCGATTTACAATTCTGCCATCCCTGTAATCATAATTGTTGTGGTATTTTGTCCTATTATAAACTCTGTATTTATACTTAGGTGCCACATAATAATTATAAACATAAGGATCACAAAAATGTCCATAATTTACAAAGTGCCAGTGATTATAAGGGACATAATAATCGTAAGTATAATGTATTCCGATATTGATTGAGAAAACCGCATAAGGAGGAAGAGGTGCCCATCCTATATAATCATCATCATATCTCCATTCTACCCAGGCAGGAGCCCAATCATAATCAGGAACCCAAATCCAGCCATAGTAATCATCATAATACCAGCGGCCATAATGAAATACGATGTGACCAAATGGTTCGTAAGAATCCCAATACCAACCATCAACTGTCCAGATCCATTGACCATGCCTGTAAGGAGACCATCCTCTTCTTATAATTGTCGGTCGCCAAACAACCATTCCCGCATCAATTTCAATCCAGCTGCCGTATGGAGCTAAGTTTGAATAAAAAAATCCAAATTCAAAATCCGGATTGTTTAAAGTTTTGGTTTCCGATTTTATGGAAGTAACAAATCCAGTAATTAGAATTGCGGCGATAATTATTAGCTTTTTCATTTTGTACCTCAACATGATGTTTATGATGAATAAGCCAATGATTATGCCATAGGAATAGCTTTATTTTTCTATGATATAAAAGATTCTGAGGGGGTTTTTGTATAGAATTA
>MHAF01000054.1 GCA_001802865.1 Ignavibacteria bacterium RBG_16_34_14 | reverse complement strand
AATTCAGATATTCAATTCCAAGCTGATGACATCTTTCAATCTCATCTAAAAAAGCAATATCTGATTTCTTTTTGAAGTCAAGAATATTTGCGCAAAGATTAATCAAGTAAGAATCATGCACGCATACAAATTTTACATTAGAGTTTTTGAGTTTTGTTTTAAAATCATTAATCTCTTTTTCAGAAAAAGATTTCTGATTCCATCGTGTATTATTCTTATTAAAAATTTGCATTGCAGTAAAACCAAGCTTGCTTGCGAGATCAACTGCTGAAGCAACTCCACCTGAAGTTGAAGTATGCGCACCGAGTAGTTGTAGGTTGCTTTCCATTACCTGTTCTTTAAAGTGAAATTATGAATTATGAATGTTAAGGGTTGAAATTCAAAATTTATAATTCTACATTCAAAATTTCTTTTATTGATTCTTCAATACTTTTAAGTTTAATTCCATAAGATTGCAGCTTGTCAATATTCATTGAAACATCTGCAACCATAGGAATGTCTTTTCCCGAAAGTCGGGATGTTTCCCAAAATTCATTCATAGAAATTTTTTCAATAAGTGATTTATCAAATCCTGCAGCATCACAAAGTAACTCGCCAAGCTCTGCACGTGAAACTCTTTCTTTTCCTCCCGTATTAATTATTTCATTCTTCAAATCAATTGTGCAAAGTTTACCAATAACTCTCGAAACTTCATTAAGAGAAATTGGTGTTCTGAACTGATCAAAAAAAAGTTTTACCTTCTTATTACTCTTAAAACTATCATACATTTCTGCAAAATGATTTATCGAATGATTTAATCCAAATCCATAAAGAAGAGCAACTCTGAGAATAAGATAATTATCAAATGTCTGCTGGATTTTTACTTCGCCCATTAGTTTCGTCTCTGCATAGAAAGAGATTGGAATTAATTTAGCATCTTCTTTAAGCATTGAACCACGATAACCTGCATAAACCAAATCTGTTGAAGTATAAATAAGCTTAGCTTTGTATTCATTGCACAATTCAGCGATCTTCTTTGTTGAGTTAACATTTATATCATAAACAATTTTAGTATCAAGTTTTACTGCCTTCTGAGGATTTGAAACTGCCGCATTATGAATTACAATATCAGGAGAAAAACCAGTGAATATTTTTTCAAGCTGTGAGCTGTCGGTTATATCAGTTTTAATGTTTTTGAAATCTTTGCAATTACCAATGTTGTGATGATAAAGACTGAGAATATCATTATTAGTAGAGAGTTCAATATTCAAATATTGACCCAGAAGTCCTCCGCCGCCGGTAATAAGAATCTTCATTATGGTTTTATTTTTATTAAGACTTTTGGATGCTAATATATAATGAAAAATTAATAATGTGAAAATAGCTAGAGCTAAATTATTTCCTTAAAGACAATAATTAATGACCTAATCTGGTTATATGTTTTCAATAATTTCACCTTGGATTTAGGTCTGGATTCTTTGCTTTTTCTAAGTGCCCATTGTAACTTTGTCAACTACTTATTATGATATTATGAGAATAAAACAGTTAATTTATTTTTTAATTTTTATTGTTGCTGCAGCCACATTACAGAGTCAGGATCGGAAATATTTTGATGCTCCATTCGGCGGCGGCGGCGGTTATACTCCCGCTTGGTATTTTCCCAATCTTGAGTCTTTAAATAAAGAATTAAGTGTTATTGATATACCCATACTTACTGAGAGTGGTTTCTATTCTTCAGGAGGGGCAGGATTTATTTATATTGGTTTTGTTGACTACCTGAGAATTGGTGGAATGGGTTTTGGAGGCTCAACTTCTGAAGCTTCTTCCAAAGATGCCAATGGTTTTACAAAAGAAGTGAGATACAATCTTAGTGGAGGAGGATTAACAGTCGAGTATTCTTTACCATTTATTAGAAATATAGCTGTGTCACTTGGGTTTTTATTTGGAGGAGGAAATATAAAAATAGATGTGTATAACAATAATGGTATTTTTTCCTGGGATGATATCTGGAATGAAACTCAGAATGATTCCACGCTAAATATAAATCGTTCCTTGAGTAATAGCTTTTTTATTTTTGCACCTACACTTAATATAGATATTCCTTTGAACAGGTTCATTTCTTTCAGGATTGGTGGTGGCTATCAAATTACTTTTAGTGATGAATGGAAAGCAGATAATGACCAGGAACTAAAAAATGTTCCATCTGATCTGAATGGTAATACTTTTTTTCTTCAATCAGGGATTTTTTTAGGATTTTTCTCATACTAACTTGAAAATTTAAAATGAAGAATATTCTAGTAACAGGTGGTGCGGGATTTATCGGCAGTAACTTTATCAATTATATCTTAAATAAAAGAGATGATTATTTTATAGTTAATCTTGATAAACTAACTTATGCAGGTAATCTGGAAAATTTAAGACCTTCAGAGAAGAAAAAGAATTACCGTTTCGTAAAAGGAGATATTATTAATCACGAACTTGTAAATTACATTTTCCAAAAGTATGATATTAAGTATATAATTAACTTTGCCGCAGAATCCCATGTTGATAGAAGCATTTTAGGATCGGAGATTTTTTACAGAACAAATGTTATTGGTACAAATGTTCTTCTGGAAGTTTCAAGAAGATATGAAGTGGAAAGATTTTTACAGATATCAACAGATGAAGTATATGGCAGCCTTGGACTCCAAGGTAGTTTTATTGAAACAACACCACTTTCACCGAACAGTCCTTATTCTTCAAGCAAAGTAGCAGCAGATATGATGGCTCTGGCATTTTACCATACTTATGGGATGCCTGTTTTAATTACGAGATGTTCAAATAATTATGGCGCGTATCAATTTCCGGAGAAGCTAATTCCACTAATGATTATTAATTGTTTAAATGATAAAGAGCTTCCTGTTTATGGTGATGGAATGAATGTAAGGGATTGGATTTACGTTATTGATCATAACAAAGCTGTGGAAACTGTTTTTGAGAACGGAAAAATCGGAGAAGTTTATAATATTGGTGCTGAAAATGAAATGCCTAACATCAAAATAGTTGAACTGATATTAGAGCATCTGAATAAATCAAAAAACCTGATTAAATTTGTGAAAGACAGACCCGGACACGATAGAAGATATGCAATTGATGCAGCTAAAATAAAAAATGAACTTGGCTGGAAACCGGAATTTTCTTTTGAGAATGCTATAAAAGATACAATCGATTGGTATTTAAATAATAAAAATTGGTGGGGAAGAATAATATCCGGCGACTATCAGAAATATTATGAAAAACAATACAACTCTTAAACAATAATTTTCTAAATATGAAAAAAATAATATTTGTAATCTCTTTTTTATTTACACTAACTCTTAATGCTCAGATTGAGGACAAATTTGGGATGAATAGTCTTCTCCAGGCTGGAGCAATTAGTGTTACTATTGGCGGAGATTTTATTGTAACCGGAAGTTTTCCTGCTATAGTTACAGAAAGAGTAGATCAGTTCATTACAAGAATTTATAGTGAAGCGACTGATAAAATATTAAGAACAACCACAGATCCAATACTTTTAGAAAAATTAAAAGAACGAATAGAAGATTTTACGTTGAGAGATATAACATTAAAAAGAGCATCAGGTGAGGTATTAAAGCTTGATTTATTAAAGTTCAGAATAAATGGGGATTTTGCTAACAACCCTTACTTAAAGAATGATGATGTAATAATTTTCCCTCAAAACGATTTTGAAAGAAATTTCTTTACAGTTGAAGGGGCTGTAAATAATCCGGGAAAATTTTATTATGCAGAAGATGATGATCTGCAGGATGCATTAGAGCTTGCAAGAGGAATTAATAAAGCTTACGAAGATGTTAATTTGGTTAATATTTATCGCCTGAGTTATGATGGGCAAAAGATGGATGTTATTAAGACTGACGTATCAAGTAATATTCCTTTGCAAAGAGGTGATAGAATAATTATTGCAGCGGACGAAACTCAGAAAAAAGAATTTTCTGTTTTGGTGGTTGGCGAAGTAAACTCACCCGGCAAAATTCCAATTACAAAAAGTACAACGACCTTAAATGAAGTAATTAAAATTGCTGGAGGATTGAGAGAAACGGCCTCATTGAAACGAGCAAGATTGTATTCGGGAAATTCCGCAAAACTTTTACTTGAAAAACAGTTTGGAATAAAACTGGAGGAACAATCGGAATTAATTGATGCCCAACTCAATGACAGATTTCTTCTTTTTGAAGATATGTTAATGTACAGAATGTCTAATCTGACTGAACAGGATACAGGTTATTTTTTTATTGAAAATCAGTTGAGAATTCTTAGTGAAGGAAGTTCATTTAACCTGTTGAATTTAGAAAATCCTGAATCTGATTTAAAAAATCACATTGTCCATGATGGAGATATATTATTAATTCCTAGAGAGAAAAAAACTGTTTTTGTTTTTGGTCAGGTATCAAATCCCGGGAACATTGATTTTAAGGAAGGATATGATTACAGTTATTATATAGAAAAGGCCGGAGGTTTAGGCGAGTATTCGGATGATGATATAATGATAATAAAGAACGATACAAGAAATTGGATCTCTGTAGATGATGAGAATGTTAAAATTGAAGAAGGAGATTACATTTGGGTACCAAAGAACCCGGTAAGATCATTTGATTTTCATATATACAGACTTAGTAATTATTTAAGCATTGTCGGGAGTATAGCAACCATAATTATTCTCGTTGTTCAATTAGGTAAATAAAATATTTAAAATGATTTTTTTATTCAAAACTTGACTTTTTTATTATTTACCGTATCTTTAACACGCTATTTTTGAAAATTTTATTTCAATAATTTTAATTCTTCCCTAAATTTTTGTTCGGCGAATAAAGTTTCATTCCCCTTGACAATTCAAATGGGAGAGAGTAAATTTAAAGCCCTCCTTATGTGAGGTTTTTATAAAGTGTTCTTTGAAAGAGTGAGTGCATTTAACTTGTCAGTTAAATGGTTTCAACTAAGCGTCCAAACGCCAAGATTACAATAAAATTAAACTCTACTACGGAGAGTTTGATCCTGGCTCAGGACGAACGCTGGCGGCGTGCTTAACACATGCAAGTTGTACGAGAAAAAGGTAGCAATACCTTGAGTAAAGTGGCGCACGGGTGCGTAACACGTAAGTAACCTGCCTTTAGGTTTGGAATAATCCCGCGAAAGCGGGACTAATACCAGATGATGCAGCGGATCCACATGGATATGTTGTTAAAATCTATATGGTGCCTAAAGATGGGCTTGCGTCCGATTAGCTAGTTGGTAGGGTGATGGCCTACCAAGGCTGCGATCGGTAGCTGGTCTGAGAGGATGATCAGCCACACTGGAACTGAGACACGGTCCAGACTCCTACGGGAGGCAGCAGTGAGGAATATTGGGCAATGCCCGAAAGGGTGACCCAGCAACGCCGCGTGGAGGATGAATGCCGTAAGGTTGTAAACTCCTGTTAGAGGGGAAGAACAATCCCGATCAAATCGGGACTTGACTGTACCCTCAGAGAAAGCCCCGGCTAACTACGTGCCAGCAGCCGCGGTAATACGTAGGGGGCTAGCGTTGTCCGGATTTACTGGGTGTAAAGGGCGCGCAGGTGGATTTGCAAGTCAGGGGTGAAATCTCACGGCTTAACCGTGAAAGTGCCTTTGATACTGCAAATCTTGAGTTCGGAAGAGAGAGACGGAATTCCAGGTGTAGTGGTGAAATACGTAGATATCTGGAAGAACACCAGTTGCGAAGGCGGTCTCTTGGTCCGATACTGACACTCAGGCGCGAAAGCGTGGGTAGCAAACAGGATTAGATACCCTGGTAGTCCACGCTGTAAACGATGAATACTAGATGTTGGCTCTTTTAGAGTCAGTGTCGCAGCTAACGCATTAAGTATTCCACCTGGGGAGTACGATCGCAAGGTTGAAACTCAAA
>MHAF01000053.1 GCA_001802865.1 Ignavibacteria bacterium RBG_16_34_14 | reverse complement strand
AAATCTTCCTGTTCAATTACAACATAGTTGTCTGGTTCATATTCATATCCTTTAATAATATCCTGCTGAGTTAAAGACTTCCCACACTTTTTACATTTCTTATCATAACCAACACGTCCGCTGTCTTCTTTATGTAGTTGATTAAAGCTTACAGTTTCTTTTGTATCAATTGCACTATAAAGTCTCACCGGAATAGTAACAAGAGAGAAACGTATATGTCCATTCCACATAGCTTTCATTTTTTCCTCGCAGTTTGTTAAAAAAAATACAAATAAAACTTATAACGGCGGTAAAGATTACTATTTAATAACTAAATAATCAATAACTCTCTCAGGTGTTTACTGTAAGAGTATTTCTTTCAAAAGAAATTAGAGATCATGTGTGATAGGATTATCAAATTAAAGACCAGAATTATTAAGATGAATAGAAAATTCTGAAAGAGAATTATAAACCGGAACTTTGCATTCCAGTAATTTCTCTTTACTCTGGTGTCCGTTAGCAATAAGAACACAGTCGGTTCCGATTTCTGCTGCAACGTCTCGATCATGTTCTGTATCGCCGATTAAAAGTACTTTACCATATCCGTTCCCAATTTTTTTCATCAGGTCTTTGCCAAGCTCAACTTTACTTGTTGCATAAATATTATCGAGTCCTATTATGTAGCTGAAGAAATCATTAAGATTAAAATGAGAAATTATTTCTATTAAAGTATTATGCGGATAAGCTGAAAGGATTGATTGTTCAATATTTTTTGTTTTCAGCAAAAGCAAAGTTTCTTCAACTCCTGAATGAAGCGGGCATTCTGTTCGCCTTCTTTCGTATTCACTCATCCATTCCTGTCCAACTACCTCAAAAGAATATTGAGAAAAATCAAAACCTGCTTTTATATAATAATTTTTAATCGGGAATGTAAAAATCTCTCTGTATTTCTCAAGTGAAAGAGAATTAAGATTTCTTTTGGATAGAACTCCGTTTATGATATCAACACAAAGACCAACATCATTTAAGAGTGTTCCATTCCAATCCCAGATGATATGTTTATATTGAAAGTTCAAATTCCAAAATATTATTTATGCATCTTTGCAATCATGCATAGATGCTCTTAACTAAAAAATTGAGGTTGATTTAAAAATAAGAATAGATTACGAATCAACAAACAGCTCAATAATTTTTCCTAAACCACTGTTAGGAAAAACTGTTTTCACCGGAGACGCTTCAAGATAATTAAACCTGAGCTGGTTTATTAGTTTAATATCTTCAGTTGCACCCCCAAAGTTTTTAATCCATAAAATAAGTAGAGAAGCTGTCTTTAATGAAATTGATTTAACCCTTACGGTATGAATTGAATACCTTGCCGGGTGAATATGGATATATCTTTTTTTTTCATTCCCATGTCTTAAAGTCCAGGTTGAATCATCGGAGACCTTAATGATTTTGTAATCTCTGTTTTCATTATGAAGCCATACTTTATAAGAATTCTCATCATTTACATTAAGTTCATTAATATTTTTTATGATATAGTTAATGATTTGTTGAACACTCATCAATCCTGTATAAAGGTCGCTGAGAGAATTACCCATTATATTTAGTTTTTTTACAAAGTCCTTAATATCCTTTTCATCTTTAGCTTTAATAGTATTGAGTTCAACTTTAATAAATCCCAGATGATGCTTCCAGCAGTTAAACAGAATTGGCTTAGGAATTAATTCTTCGTAATCCATTTTTATCTTAAAATGTTCAACCGATTATCGCAAAGGATTTGCTCTTGTTAAGCTTCAAATCTAATTTTCCTTTTGCCAAAAAGGAAATTTATGTCCGAGAAAAAAGACCATTATATCATATTTATTATATCACTTTTAACTTTGTTAATACACCTGTTTACAAATGCCTTTGCCAGTTATGGAATTTTTCGTGATGAGTTTTATTATTTAGCTTGTGCAAACAGACCCGATATTGGTTATGTAGATCAGCCGCCTTTTTCAATCTGGTTTTTAGGAGGTATTAAATTCCTTTTTGGTGATTCACTCTTTGCAATTAGGCTTTTGCCTGCAATTCTTCATGCCCTCTTAATTTATTTAACAGGAAAAATGACTTTAAAAATGGGTGGTGAAAAAACTGCAGTTTTAATTTCCTGTTTAGCAGTTTCACTTGCACCTGTAATCTTGGGGATGAACACTATTTATTCAATGAACACTTTTGATTTTATTTTCTGGTCGTTAACTGCTTACATCTTAATATTACTTATCCATAATGAGGAAAAGTATTTATGGCTTCTTCTGGGTTTGGTTTTAGGCTTAGGACTTATGAACAAAGTTGGAGTATTGTGGCTATGCCTGGGAGTTTTTCTTGCTTTGTTATTAACGTCATACAGAAAATATTTTAAAACAATAAAGCCATGGCTAACATTTATAATAGTATTTTTATTTTTCCTTCCATATATCATCTGGAATATCACTCACGATTTCGCTCATGTTGAGTTTATACAGAATGCTTTGAGGTATAAATATTCCGGGCTAACTCCGATAGATTTTATAGGGGGGCAATTCATGAATATTAATCCGGTTTCGGCGATAATTTGGCTGGCAGGTTTATATTTCTTTTTCTTTCACAAAGAAGGGAAAAAGTACCGGATGCTTGTTGTAGTTTACATAACTGCATTTTTAATTCTGCTTTTTAATGGACACAGTAAAGCAGAATATCTTGCTGCAGCTTATCCTATGTTGTTTGCTGGAGGTGGGGTGTTAATTGAAAAAATTTATCAAATAAAAAATTGGAGATGGATTAAATATGCAGTTATAATTCCATTAGTGCTATTGGGTGTTTTAATTATGCCACTTGCACTTCCGATTCTTCCTGTAGAGATTTATATAAAATATGCTGATGCTTTGGGATTTGCCCCATCAACCCCGGAAGGTCATGAACTTTCAGAATTACCACAATTTTATGCTGATATGTTTGGCTGGGAGGAGATTGCTAAAGATGTTTCAAAAGTCTATCAATCTTTACCATACTATGAAAAGGAAACAACAGTTGTATATTGTGGAAACTATGGAGAAGCAGGTGCAATAGAATATTACAGCCGCTATTATAAGCTTCCTCCTGTTCTCTCTCCTCATAATAGCTATTGGTATTGGTGGGATTTTAATAAAAAGGTTACCACAATAATTGTACTTGGCGGAGAAGAAGAGGATCTTTTTGATTCTCTTAAAGAAGTTAAAATCGGGGCAATTCATAAATGTAAATATTGTATGCCATACGAAAATAATCTTCATATATTTGTATGCAAAGGATTAAAAAGGTCTGTTGATGAAATACACCGCTCAGATAAAAATTTTAACTAGAAAATTTTCTTAAGAATTTTTAACAATAGGTATTTTATGAGATTATCAATTTTAATTTTGCTGTTACCTTGCTGTCTTTTCCCACAAAGCCTTAAAGAAGATATTAAAACTATTATGCTTAGCAATGGTATGAAGATTCTTGTCCTTGAAGATCATTCAATACCTAACGCGAATATGTATCTCTTCTGGAAAGTCGGCTCTAGGAATGAATATCCCGGAATTACTGGCTTATCCCATTTTTTTGAGCATATGATGTTTAACGGTTCAAAGAATTATGAACCGAAAATGTTTGATATTGTTATGGAAGCCAGCGGCGGGGCAAACAATGCTTACACATCTGAGAATGTTACAGTTTATACCGATTGGTTTCCAACAAGCGGCATGGAAACTATATTTAAACTTGAATCGGACAGAATATGCTTCTTGAATTTTGATGATGAAATGATTGAGAGTGAAAGAGGGGTTGTTCTTTCTGAAAGAAGCACCTGGCTTGAGAATAGTAATTATTCTTTGCTTGGAGAACAAGTTCAGGGAACTGCTTTTTTTGCTCATCCTTATAGGTGGCCGGTTATTGGTTATGAATCGGATATAAAGAACTGGAAAAAGGAAGATCTTCAGAATTATTTTAAAACTTATTATGCACCTAATAATTGTGTTGTTGTAATATCAGGAGATGTTACACTTTCTGAGGTGGAAAAACTTTCAAAAAAATATTTTGAACCGATTCCGCAGGGAATTCCTCCTAGAAAGATTCATACAGTTGAGCCGGAACAACTAGGAGAAAAGAGAATTGTTGTGAAAAAAGAAGTTGCATCTCCGAATATTATGATTAGTTATCACGTCCCGGAAAGTAAATCGGAAGAATATTATGCTTTGAGCCTGCTTAATTCAATTTTATCATCGGGTAATACTTCAAGATTGTATAAAAGCTTAGTTGATGAGAAACAGCTTGCAACTGCTGTTTATACAGATATGAGTTATTCTTTTAATCCGTTTCTTTTTACAATCTATGCAATCTGCAATGATGATGTTTCGCCCGATACCCTTGAAAACGCTGTTTATAAAGAGATTGATAACATTATTGAAAAAGGAATAACTGATGAGGAGCTTCAGAAAGTTAAGAATCAAAAAGTAATGGAATTTTATAAATCATTGGAAACAATAAACGGCAAATCAAATACTATCGGAACATATGAGTTATTCTTTGGAGATTATGCAAAACTTTTTGAAGCTGCAGAAGAATATAAAAAGGTAACTCCTGCAGAAGTTCTTGATGCAGCAAAGAAATATTTTATTGAAACCAACCGGACTGTTGGATTTTTAATTTCACCAGAGGAGGAATTGCAATGAAAAATAAAACAGTGATTACCAGAAAAGCATGGATGCATGATTGCATGGCTACATGTTCCAATCAATTCAGGCAATCATGCATTCATGTAATCCTGCTTGTTTTGGTTTTATGCTCATTTTCCTTCGCACAATTTCAATTACCCGAATATGAAAAATATAATTTGCCAAATGGATTAACAATTTATCTTATGGAACAACACGAAGTTCCGTTTATTTATGTTTCTGCAATATTTTCAGCCGGTGCCACTAAGGATGGACTTAAAAATGGTTTGGCTGCTTCAACCTCAGAGTCTTTGGTATTCGGTACAAAGAATTACACTAAGGACCAGATTGAACAGATTGTAGATTTTAATGGTGCGGAATTAAATGTTTCTGCTTCACTGGAATATTCAACTCTTAATTCTTATTTCCTAAAAGATAATAAGGACGCATTACTTCCGGTAATTAAAGAAGTAATTGTTAATCCTGTTTTCCCTGAGGATGAATTTGAAAAAAGAAAACAGAGATGGCTTGTTGAACTTGATCAGGAGAAAGAAAGTCCGAGAAGTGTCATAGGATCTTATTTTAAAAAATTTATTTATGATGATGATCCTTATGGCAATCCTGTTAATGGAACCAAAACAAGTGTTTCAGAAATAAGTGTAAATGATTTAAAGAATTTTTATAAAATATTTTATAAGCCGGAAAGCTCGGCAATTGCTATTGTTGGTGATTTCTCCTCGCTAAAGATGAAACAAAAAATTTCCGATCTATTTGGTACTTGGAATTCTGAAAAATCCCAGTCCGTTACCGATATAGTTTCAGAACTGCCAGCACATGATAAAAGCAGAGTTCTTCTTGTAAATAAAGATAATTCTCACGAAACAACTTTTTATATTGGGCAATATGGAATTACACGGAGCAATCCGGATTACATTCCCATACAAGTTATAAATACAATTCTTGGCGGAAGATTTACATCCTGGCTGAATGCCGCTCTCAGAATAAACAGCGGTTTAACTTATGGAGCGGGAAGTTATTTCAGTCCTTATAAAACTTCCGGTACTTTTATTATAAGCAGCTTTACAGAAACATCAAGTACAATAGAAGCAATTGATATGTCTCTTGAAGTTCTTGACAGTCTTCATTCGAAAGGAATGGATGAAGAAACTCTCAACTCCGCAAAAAATTATATGAAAGGTCAATTCCCTTTAGATTATGAAACCTCGGGTGATTTGGCATCTCTGCTTGTAAAAATGTTTTATTATAACATAAGCGATGCCTTCATAAATGATTTCCAGAAAAATGTTGATGAACTAACTGTAGAGAAAGCCAATGAAATAATAAAAATATATTTTCCAAAAGGAAACCTGCAGTTTGTTCTAATAGGAAAAGCCTCTGAATTGAAAGGTAAAGTTTCTAAATATGGAGAAGTAATTGAAAAAGAAATAACGGATATCGGTTTTTGAAATTAATTTTTCATTATAGTGAATAAAAATTCCGGTTTACATTTTTCTTTAGTTCTGCTTGTTTAACTTGTTTCATTTCCCTGGTCAATTTTATTTACCCATTATCTTATCGGTATCGGTTCATTTTTGCTATTAGGAATTAGTTTACTTTTGTAAAAAATTGACAGGTTTAAATTAGATGTCTTTATTTTGAATTTGCTTGTTAGCAATAATAAATGTGGGCTTTTGCTTTTATTTCGAATTAAAACAATAGCGTGGATTTTTCTTGGAAAGGGATTTTTTTAAAAGAAATGGCAGGAATAATAACCACCTTACTTGTAGTTATTTTTCTACAAATAAAATTGAAAAAAAATTGAAAAATTAACAACTGGAGTTGACAAATGAACTTGGAAATATTATTTTTACATCGACTCTGATAAAGGGTCTCCCCCATACCCTTTATCTTAAGGAGTTAAAGCCTACTGATCGCCCGATCAGCGGGCTTTTTTATTTTAAATAAAAATTTTCTTGAAATATAAGATTTTTTATTTTAAATTAACCTTAAGGAACAAAATATTGGGGGTAATAATTCCTCTAAATTTAATCCAACATTATCTCCTAATTCTGTTTCGACTAAACAAATATAAAAGGAGGGTAAAATGAAAGTTGTTCGAATGAATCATCTGAAAAGCAATTCAGGGGGAAAGACCGCAGCATTTTTTGATATCCAAACAGATGATGGAATCATTATTAAAGGTTTTAGAATTGTAAACGGCTCAAACGGGTTGTTTATTTCTGCTCCTGATGAAAAAGGAAAAGATGGGAAATATTATGAGACTGTAACTTTACCTAAAGAGATGAAGAATGATCTTGAGAAACTTGCATTGGAGGAGTACAATAAAACAAAGGGGTGAGTTTAATACTTTTGGAATATTGGAGTAATGGGATAATGCTTTTAAAATCTGCTCATTACTCCACTAATCCAAAATTCCACTATTCCATTATTAATTAAATATCAAACTTAAATTTCTTATCATGTATTGCAAGCTCAATCAACCTGTCAAGTTTTCCTTCAACTTCAACTAATACAAGCTGTTCGGAATCATGTGTAATAATGAACAGCTTCTTAAAGAACATTTCAGGATCGCTGCTAATATAAATTGCAGTCAATTCCTCATTACCATAAGATCTTACTATGTATCTCCATCCTCTTGATTGCATTTCAATGTTTATCTTTTCCATTACACTACTTCTTTCCCTTTTCCTGTCATTTGTCATTGTATAAACTCCCACCTGAACATTTGTAACCTGTCTCATAAGGTCATCAACTATTTCATCTTCCTGGCTGAAGTTTACAACCCAGCTAGCAAAGTTAATTAGAAAAGGGCCTACCGATGCTTCAATTTCACGATGATAATCATTACCAAATTTATTAATTAGCTTTGTGCTTACTTCTTTAAAATTCCTGTTAACGTTTATACAACCTGCTGCTATAAATAAAACAACTATGATAAGAGGAGAGATTTTTAACAAAGCTTTCATATCAACCTCACTGCTTATCTATTTTATCAAGTGTGGGAATATCGAATTTTGCTCCAAGCTTCCCAATCTTTTTAAGATCTATAATGCCCACAATATTAACAAACACCGCTTCTCCGCTTTTGTCTAAAGTGGTAACAACCAAACCTTCAATATCTTTTTTACCAGATGTTTTTATATAAACATTTACCACTTCTTCTCCTCCTTTTGTTCTGACAATTCTATCCCATTTTTGCGAAACAAGTTTTTTATCCAGGTCATCAATTTTATTTCTTAATCCGTTTTCATTTTTATCACTTACTTCAAAAACATTTACTTTAACAAGTTGTAAACCATTTAGCATAGCAGATAATTCCGGTTCTTCATCTTCTGTTACTGTAGCTACCAATTGCAATATGTTTGATTCAAGAAAGACTTCTGTAACACCATCGCCTTGTTCAAACATGGATAAATCTCCAAAATTAAAATAACCCGGTTCTTTACTGTATTCATTCTGTGCAAATGCACTAAATGTAAATAGAATAATAAAGATGACTAAAAATTTTCCATATTTCATTTTAACCTCCTATTAGAACTTCATTAATTATTGATAAACTTTTATGTATTGGTTTGCCCACTCTTTTGGGTAACACTTCTTCCTGAATTAAACTTTCTGTTCTCTTAAAGATTCTGTTTACTATTGCAAGAGATTCTTTTACCTGCTTTTCGGCAAGCTCTATTTCTGCCCTTGAGTAAGTTGGTTTTTTCTCTTTATTCTGATATAATAAAACCGCAATAAATGTTGATATAACTATAAGAGAGATTATAAAAACATAAGCCGGTTTCAGAATAAAAAATTTATTTTCTTTCATAGTTTTTATTTTTAGAGATTCAATCACCGAATCAGGACATTCTTCCGGGGGAATTTTTTTAACTCTATCAGCATTTGTACGGTATTCATTATAAATGCTTTTTACTCCTGCATTTTTCTTTGCGAGAAAATAGATTTTTAACCTTTCAATCAAACCAGCATCTTTATAAGCTGCCGAAATTATCCTATCCAAAGTTTCTTCATCTATTTTATTCTTATTACTCTGCATATCCTTTTAATTCCTCTTGTAATTTTTTTCTTGCTCTTAAAATGTAAACTTTAACACTGTTTAGCGGCATATCCAGAACATCACTAATTTCTTTATACTTAAATCCTTCAATCTCATAAAGAACAAAAACACTCTTCAAATTTTCAGGCAGCTTCTGAATAGCTGTTTTTATTTTTTCAATTGTTATACTTTGTAATGTTGTTACTTCCGGTTGATTTAATTTATTACCATCAATAATTCTATCTTCAAAATCCTCGTCAATAAAAATTGATCTTTGCTTCATTGTTTGATCTCTTCTTAAATAATCTATACAGAGATTATGAGTAGTTCTCATAATCCAGGAACCGACAGCAGGCAGTTTGAATTTTCCCATATTCTTCCATAATCTTATAAGAACTTCCTGGCTGACGTCCTCAGCATCCATCCTGTTCTTAACCATATAAAGAGCATAACTGAAGATTTGATTCTTGTACCGGTTAACAAGCGATTTATAACCTAATGTTTCCAGCATTTTAATTTAAAGACGGTAAGACTTTCTTAAATGTTACTAAAAAATTTATTTTACAAGAGAAGAATAGGAAGAATGTTTACTAAAGCGGAAAAAAAGATGATGGATTGAAGAATAAAACTGATATATGGCGAAATTTGGTATAGAGAATAAAGGTATAGGGTATATGGATCATAAAGCTAATTTGTTATAAAGATTAAGATTATTCCATATACCTTATACCCGTATACCTAATACCTAAAGCATCGTCTGGTAAGAAAATTCTATAATCTTCGGCTTTACAAGTCTTTCAAAATCTTTATAACTCAGCTTTATAAGCTCAGTATGGGTTCCGGCATTGAAAGCTATTTCCTCATCTTCAGATAAACTTTTAGCAACATAAACATCAACACCGTACAAGTTTCCAAAGGGTGGCATGGCTCCAGGTTCACACTCCGGAAATTTATCAACAAATTCATGTTCATCAGCCAGTCTTATATTTGATGTACCCGTAGCTTCTTTTAAAAGTTCAAAATCTATTTTATAAGAAGCCGGCAATACAGCCATTATCATTTTACCATCAATCTTCAAAATAACAGTCTTTGCAAGCTCTTTACCAGGAATATGTGCAGTTGCAGCAATCTCCTGTGCGGTATAAGCTGATGAATGAGTTATTGCCACGTACTTAATTTTGTTGTTGTCTAAGAATTCTTTTAATTTTTTTGCAGGCATATAATCCTCCTTTTTATTTTAAATTTCTTCGGTTAATTCAAGAAATCTTTTATAAGGTATTGCAATTAAACTCTGAGATTCGAAAGCTCCGTTTGATAAACTAATCATTGAAACTTTTGCAGCAGTCTCTTCATCGGGAGCTTCATAGATATCCAGAAAATCATATGGACCAAGAAGAGCATAATGTTCAATGAATTTTACTTCAGGACATTTTTCTTTAACCTGGTCGAGCCAAACTCTGCCTAAGCGGGCACGGTCCTTCATTTGTTTGGATATTTCTGGAGAAAGTTTTGTGAGCAATATGAATGTTTTCATTTTTCCCACTCCTATTGCCTTGAGAAAGTAAATAAATAATTTAATTAAGATGAAT
>MHAF01000052.1 GCA_001802865.1 Ignavibacteria bacterium RBG_16_34_14 | reverse complement strand
TGTTGAAGTAAAAAAACCATCTTGCTTTAACTTAGCTTCTAATCCCATTTAAACCCGCCTTTTTTATATGCATACAGATATCCTAACTCAAGTACGACTAAAAAAATAAACATCGATATAAAAACTGAAATTCCAAATTCATTAAATAATTTTTTGAACTGAATTGCCCACGGATAAATAAAAACTACTTCCAGGTCAAAAACTATAAAGAACATTGCAATTAAATAATACTTTATTGAAATCCTTTCGCTTGTTGTTCCAACCGGTTTCATTCCGCTTTCATAAGTTGAAAGTTTTTCAGCATTCGGTCTTTGAGGACCAAATATTTCAGATGAAAAAACTGCTGCTACTGCAAATATTATTGCAACGCCAAACACAATGAAAATCGGTAGATATTCAAGAATCATATTGGAAAAAATTTATTCATTATTGTTTCAAAATTATCCATAAAATGCCTGATTGTCAATTTAAAGAGGAATAGTTTATAGACGATACCTAAAACCTAAAAAATATGTCATCTTTAAAGAGCATCAATCATTTCAAAACCTATCCCCTGAAGTGTTAACATAAGTGGATAAATTTTTTTGTAAAAATTATTTATATGAGTCTTTGCGATGCAAAATTCTTGCAATAAAGACTATATCATTTATTACATCAAATAAAATCCGATATGAACCTACCCTCATTCTATATGCGTAATCAGATATAACTAAGCGTTTTAGGTTGGAAGTTTGAGGAAAATTTGAAAGGGAATTAATAGAATTTATAATTCTGTTTTTATCTTTTGATGTTATTTTATTTAGATCTTTAATTGCTGAACTTCTTAACTCAATTTTCATTTTTTAGATAAATAATCAGCAAAAGGAATAGAATCCTCTCCCCTTGTTTGTCTAACAAGTGCAAGATCAATCAGGTCTTCAGGAGTTAAATTAAGCTTTTCCAATTTATCCAGAATTTTAACTTTCTTTTGAAGCTTTTCATATTCAGCGATAGAAATGATAACCTTTATGTCTTTACCTTCAGGTGTCCTTATATATTCCATTTCTTCCTTTCTTTTACTATTGACCATAACCTAAAGCGATACTTTCATTTTAAGAAAAAAATTACAGGCTTAAGGGTGAGTTATTTTGAATTGAATCTCACTTGCAATATAATTTTTTATGTTTAATATTTCAAAATTATCCATAAAATGCCTGATTGTCAATTTAAACAACACTACCCCATTCCTCTTATAGACTAATATTTCCACTTTTGAATAAAAATTAAACTCTCTATTTTGCAGATAAATTCATTTGCCTGTTTTCTTTGGTAAAAATGTTCAAAATCATATCTGTTATTTTTCTTTTATCAATAATTTTTTGCGGTTGTGACCGTAAAACTGAATTCGTTGGTGACCCGGGAATTCCTCCTGCAGTTCCTACAGGATTAAGAATTTATTATGCTTCTGATGGAGAAATAGGTATAGAATGGAATTCAAACTCAGAACCTGATGTTAAAGCTTATAATATCTACAGAAGAACAGAATTTACCGAGCCGGTTAAAGTTGCATTTATAAATGATAATTATTTCTTTGATGATTCTTTGGAATACGATACAACTTATTACTACAAAATAACTGCAGTTAATTTATGGGATAGGGAAAGCGATTTCTCCGGTGAAGTTTCTGCAAAGCCAGAGAACAGGTATAATCCTGACAGACCTTTGGGAGTTAGGATAAATGCAAGAAACTGGGAAGGTGAAATTTCAGTTTATCTTTTCTGGTTTCAGAACGAAGAAAGCGATGTTAATGGCTATAATATTTACAGAAGCACCTCAACAGGTTTTACACCGGACAGCAGCAACCTTATTGGCTTTACCAATAGTGCAAACTTCTCCGATACAACTTCTCTCAACTTTTATACAAACTATTATTATAAAATAAGGGCGAAAGACAAAGGAGGATTATTAAGCAATGCGAGTGATGAAGAAAATGATTTGATATTTGAAATACCTGAAGTTATTTTTCCACCAGACAGTTCAACAGTGGAATTTTTTGAAGAGTTTATTATAAAAACTATAGATGTTCCCACTAAATACAGGATAGGTTTGCAGACAAATAAATTCTTTGGTGAAATATGGAACGCCACAATTTCATCAACAATTATAAATGATACACTTAAGATTGATTTTAATCCTCCATCTTTGCAGGTTAATAAAACTTATTACTGGAGGATAGCAACGTATTCATCTAATAGTTCCGATCCCAACAGCATATCAAAATTATTCTCTATAACATTCAGATATTAGTGGAAAAGAGGATTATATATTTTTCTATTGCTATATTTTTTTTGTTGATAAATAATTCTTCTTTTTCACAAAGTTCAACGGACAGCCTGGAGTTTATTTATTTAGTTAAACCACAGAATATTTTATCTACGTCATTTGATAAGTTATTGAACACATATTCCCTTAACTCCGGTCTTATTTTCAATAAAAGCTTTGGTGATTTTAGCTTCAACATTAATGAAAATTTTAATTCCAAGTTTGTAAAGACAGGGCAAAATAATATCAGGGATGAACAAAAAATTTCTTTATCAACTTCATATAAACTTTCTAAAATAATTGGGATTGGTATTTCTGCAGAAAACAGGATCCTTTCAGATGACAGAACAATTGAAATCAATCAAGCTTCAATATCTAATGTTTCATTGTTTACACTTTATTCGCCGCAGCCGGATATGACGTTTTCCCCTTTTATTGGGTATTCCAACAACAGGCAGATTGGTGAAAATGATTATGGATTAATTTACGGTCTTGAAGGAACTGTTAATAATCTTGACATCTCTGATTTTAATCTTACTTCTCAATTAAAATTCAGGAATGAAGATATCTCTCCAAGAAAAAATCTGATAAGATACTTGAGCCTGATAGCTGATAATAGTTTTGATAAAGATGTGGCAAATATTTTCAGTGCAAGATTTATCCAGAATCGGAAAGATTTTTATTTTACAGCCGAACCGCAGATAACAGAAGATTTGGATATTGTAAATAATATTCAGAGCAGAACGGAAACAGGATACTCTGTTGAAGACAGGTTAAGGTTTGGAAATTTTATTGATATCTTTACCTTTGATGCACTTGGTAAAGTTGCATGGAGAGAAATTGACAGAGATACACGTTACAGACCTGTGAATATTAATTCCACTTCTGTTTTTGATACAAAGATAAATGAACTGAGAGTTGAGTTTGAAGCATTAATAAGTTATTACTCAGATTTTTTCTATGGCAGTTTAAGAGGAATTTTTTCTGAACGTGATGAAAAAAATATTACCAAAAATTTTGAAGGCAGTAATCCCTTCTTTTTTGAAGAACGTAAAAGGCAGGAAAGCCAGAAAAATAATAATTCAATAAGAGCATCTTTTACTTTTCTGGGAGGTTTAAATTTTTCAAAAACTGATAAATTAGTTTTTAGTCTTCTTCAGAATAAGTTAAAGTATGATACTCCTGGCGAAGAAAACTTTGATGACAGGGATGAAATTCTTTCAATATTCAGATTGAGATATTCTAAACTCCTTACCCCTTTCTTTGAAGCTTTTATAGGTACAGAAGGAACATACAGCCACATTGTTTATCTATTCTCAGAAAAAAGTTCAAACAATAATATTAACAGGGTTTTAAAGTTTGCCAGCGGTGGAAATTATTTTGGGAAAAATGTAAGCTCATCAAATACGTTTGAAGTCTCTGCAAATTATACGGTTTATGATTTTGAAGACCTCAACCCTAACTATAAAAGTTTTTCTTTCAGACAGTTTACAGCAATTGATTCTTCGACTATCAGAATCTTAAGGAATCTTTCTTTTAATGTTTATGGTTATCTTAAATTTTCTGAACAGGGAGATTTCAAATGGACTTCATTCTCAGAACGGCCGACAAGATTTCTTGAAGAAATTTATGGTGAACCAAAGTTTACCGTCAATATAAATAGAATTAATTTTTCTTTTGGTCTCCGGTATTTTTCACTCAAAACTTTTAATTATGATAAGAGAGAAAAAATCATAGATTCCGATTATCTAAGCAAAGGACCGCTGATGGAAATCTTTATTTTATTAAAAGATATTCTTTATTTGAGAATTTATGGCTGGTATGAATTTATTACCATAAATAGTGCTATTAAACAGAAGCAAACCAACTTTATTATGCAGATGAACTGGAGTTTTTAAAATTGAAATGAAAAATTTTTTTCTTATTTTGAACAGGAAATATTTTCAGGAAAATATTGGCTCAAAATCATTACCAGCTTGAATTAGAAAGTGACCCCAATAATCTTATCACTGTAGAAGAATTTGTAAATTATTTTGCAAAGGACATCGGTGTTGATGAGGATAAAATGAATGGTCTGATGCTTTCTGTTACGGAAGCTACAACCAATGCAATTATCCATGCCAATAAAAATGATCCTTCCAAAAAAGTCACAATCGATGTTTTTGTAGATAATGGATATTTAACAATAAAAGTTAAAGATGAGGGTAAAGGTTTTGATCCTTCCAAAGTTCCCGATCCAACAGCATCGGAAAACCTGCTAAAAGATTCCGGCAGGGGTGTTTATCTTATGCGTGTTTATATGGATGAATTAAAATACAATGTTACACCCACCGGCACAGAAACAATTCTTATTCTAAAAATCAAATAACGAGAAACAAAAATCATTGGTAATCCCTAAGTGAAAGAAGGAATTGATTTATTTTTTTTGATTCCTACTTTCGCGGGAATGACATCTTCACTTTATTTTACTTGTTAAATCCTCAGCTTTTTAATATTAGCTTTTACATCCTCTGCGGATTTCTTCAATGCACTCAATTCCTCCGGCAAAAGCTTAAGTTCAATAATATTTATTACCCCTTCCTTCCCTAATCTAATCGGTACACCACAAAAAACATTTTCCAAACCATATTCTCCATTTAAAAAAACAGAACAGGGCAAAACTCTTTTCTTATTTTTTACAATAGCTTCAACCATTTCAACTGCAGCAGATGAAGGGGCATAATAAGCACTTCCTGTTTTAAGGTAATTTACTATCTCTATTCCCCCATTTCTTGTTCTGTTAACCAGCTTTTCTATTTTATCTTTGCTGAGAAGTTCAGATAGAGGAACTCCGCTAACGGTTGTATATCTAACTAAAGGAACCATTGAATCACCATGTCCCCCTAAAACCATTGCATCAATATCATTTATAGAAATATCCAGTTCTTCAGCAATAAAAGTTCTGAAACGTGCTGTGTCAAGGATTCCCGCCATTCCTATAACGCGGTGTCTTTCAAATCCGCTTACTTTGAAAGCAACGTATGTCATAACATCAAGAGGATTTGAAACTACAATAATTATTGCTTGTGGAGATTGTTCAACAGATTTTTCTGTAACTGATTTTACAATATCTGCATTAGCAATAAGAAGGTCGTCGCGGCTCATTCCTGGTTTACGGGCAAGCCCAGCAGTAATAACAATTAAATCGGAATTTTTAGAGTCGGTATAATTATTTGTTCCTCCAATATGTGAATCAAAAGATTTAATTGGACTGCTTTGAAGTATATCGAGTGCTTTACCTTGAGGAATTCCTTCGAGAACATCAAGAAGAATTATTTCTTCTGCTAATTCTTTTTCTGCAATTCGTTGTGCTGTTGTTGCACCAACATTTCCAGCACCAATAACAGTAATCTTTTTCATTATCCTAAAAATACTTCAAGATCAAGTGTAAGATCAAGTGCAAGTTCTATAAAATTTCTCTTTTCTTCCTTGAACTTACGCTTGAACTTGAACTTAAACTTTGCATCTCGAAGAAGACATTTATATTTTTGATTTGGTATTTTTCTTAAAAATTTCAGGGAGTATAAAATGTCTAGAAAGAAAATAGCTTTAATCGGTGGGGGTCAGATTGGTGGAGTTCTTGCACAATTAGCTGCCTTAAGACAACTTGGTAATGTAGTAATGTTTGATATAGTAGAAGATATGCCGCAAGGGAAAACTCTTGATATAGCAGAAGCTGCAAGGGTTGATGGTTTTGATGTTAATATTACTGGTACAAATGATTATAAAGATATAAAAGATGCTGATCTTGTAATCATTACAGCAGGTTTACCTAGAAAACCAGGAATGAGCCGGGATGATCTTCTTACAACTAATGCAAAGATAATGAAATCCGTTGCTGAGAATGTTAAGCAGTATGCACCAAATTCTATTGTTATCATTATTTCAAATCCGCTCGATGCAATGGTAACATTATTTAAAAAAGTTACCGGATTTCCTTCAAATAAAGTTATTGGGCAAGCAGGAGTTCTCGATTCATCCCGCTTCTCATCCTTTATTGCATGGGAACTTGGAGTATCTGTTAAAGATGTGAACGCAATGGTGCTTGGCGGTCATGGTGATACTATGGTCCCTATTGTAAGATATGCAAATGTAAATGGTATTCCAGCAGTAGAACTGCTTGAAAAGAAATTCGGAGATAAAGCCAAAGCAAAAGAAGTCATGAAAAATATGGTTGAGAGAACCAAAATGGCAGGAGGTGAAGTTATAAAGCTTTTGAAAACGGGTTCTGCTTTTTATTCTCCTGCTTCATCTGCAATTGCAATGGCTGAATCAATCTTATTTGATGAAAAAAGAGTTCTTCCTGTTTGTGCTTATCTTAATGGTGAATTTGGCATTAATGGATATTATGTTGGTGTTCCTGCCGTGCTTGGTTCAAACGGTGTTGAAAAAGTAATCGAGTTTGAATTGGATTCCGAAGAGAAAGCTTTACTTGATAATTCTGTTAATGCAGTTAAAACTTTAGTTGCGGATATGGAGAGATTGGGATTCTAATTAGTTCAATTTCATGTGTAAGTTCAAGATTAAAATTTTAATTTTATTGAACTTACACTTGAACTTAAGCCTGTGGATAAACGCTGATGTAAGTTCTGTTACCTCTTTTCGTTTCAAACTTTACCAATCCATCAGCTAAAGCAAAGAGAGTATCATCTCCACCTTTGCCAACATTTTGTCCCGGATGAAATTTAGTTCCTCTCTGCCTTACAAGAATATTTCCTGCTAAAACATTTTCACCACCGAATCTTTTAACACCGAGACGCTGTGCATTACTGTCTCTTCCATTTCTTGTTGAACCCTGCCCTTTTTTATGTGCCATTATTCAGGCTCCTTCTCTTTTGTTTCTTTTCCTTTGGAAATTTTCATTACTTCAATCCTTGTCAGCAATTGGCGATGTGTGTTGCTTTTCTGGTATCCTGTTCTTCTTTTCTTCTTAAACACAATTACTTTATCATCTTTCAGATGTTCAAGAACTTTAGCAGTAACCTTAGCACCGCTTACAGAAGGGTTTCCAAGCTTGGTTACTTTATCATCGGCTAATAATAAAACTTTATCAAAAGTTACATTAGATTCAAGCTCTTCTTTAAGTCTTGGAACATAGTACCTTCCTTTTTCAGAAACTTTAAACTGCTGACCAGCAATTTCAACAATCGCAACCATTTCTTATCCTCTTTTCTTTAAAATTAGGCTGTAAAGTTATGAAAATGAGAGATACAAATCAATTAAAGATAATGTAAAAATTTTTGGAAAAATCATTCGGTTATACTTCAGTTATAAACCGTTAAAACGGTTGTTGTTCTTATAGTTTTTCCCGTTAACCCACGACTTTAAGTCGTGGATTGATAAACAAAACAATATTTTTTAACCGTTTCAACGGTTTTTTATAAATATAAATTTTAATAGAATCATTGGTTTTAAAATATATTTCAAAGGAAATAATTAAATTTGCTCAAACATTTTTTCAATTTATCTCAGGGGAGAAAAGAAATGACTTCTAAAAAACTCATCGAAGAATTCTTATCAGAGAAGAATATTGCTGTTGTTGGTGTTTCTGGAAACCGTAAAAAGTTTGGTTATGTTATTTACAAAGAACTGAAATCCAAAGGATACAATGTTTATCCTGTTAACCCGAATGCCACTAACGTTGATGGTGAAAAATGTTACCCAAGCCTTTTAGCTTTGAGCGGAAAAGTTGAAACTGCAATTTTGGTTATCACACCTTTTGCAGCAAGAGAAGTTGTTAAGGACGCTTATATTGCAGGAATCAAAAAGATATGGATGCAGCAAGGTTCAGAATCTGAAGAAGCTATAAGTTATTGTAAAGAAGTTGGTATTGATGTTATACACAATGAATGTGTTTTAATGTTTGCAGAACCTGCAGCATTTTTTCATAGAGCACATAGGTGGGTTTGGGGTGTTGTTGGGAAGTTACCGCAATAAAAGTTTTCACTTCTTCAACATAAACGAAAACTCACTCCCAACTCCCAATTCACTTTTAACTTCTATTTTGGAATTGTGGGCTTCTATAATGTGCTTTACAATTGCGAGTCCTAAACCTGTACCGCCGACAGCACGTGAACGGGCTTTATCCACTCTGTAAAATCTTTCAAAGATCCTATTTATATCTTCTGGTGGAATTCCGATTCCTGTATCCCTTATTATAATTTTTCCATACTTCGGCTCCTCTTCAATAAGAACTTCAACTTTTCCCTTTTCTGTATATTTTATTGCATTTGTAATAAGGTTTATAAATACCTGCTTCAAACGGTTTTTATCTCCAAACAACTGCAGTCCTTCTTTTGCAGGATGGTAAATCAGTTCTATCCCTTTTTCCTGAGCTATGGGCATCATTTCATGGGTTATCTGGCCGAAGTAATCATTAATATTAAAATACCTGTAACTCATTCTCATCTCACCGGACTCAATCATCGAGATATCTATAAGATCATTAAGCAGGTTGCTGAGATTTATAGTATGCTGGTTTGCTTTATCCAAAAAGTTTTTATTTACTTTCTCATCATCTATTGCACCATTAAGTAATGTTTCAATATAACCTTGTATGGCAAAGATGGGCGTTCTTAATTCGTGAGAAACGTTTGCAAGGAATTCAGTTCGCATCCTTTCAAGTCTTTTGAGATATTCAATATCGTTCCTTTCCTTCTCAAACATCTGCTTAATTTCTTCCTGCAGAGAACGGAGGTTTTCTTTCAGCTTAATTTCCTCCGCCTGGTTAAATGTATTATTGCGTATTCCTAAAATAACTGATTCAATTGCCTTCAATTCCCTGTTGCGTTTGTAACCGATAAAATTCAGAAATATCAAACCAAAAAGTAAGATAAGTGCAATGACTGTGATTAAGATAATTTTATTTTCAACAATGAAGAAAAGAAGGAAAATAAGGATGGTAACAAAGAATAAAAATTCTTTAAGATAAACTTTAGTAGAAGAAAGATTTGTTTTTACTTCATTCCACACTTTTGAAGCGATAACCTACCCCTTTAACTGTTTCTATCAGGTTTGAAAATTTATCAAGCTTCTCTCTAATCTTTCTTATATGAACATCTACTGTACGATCAACAACATAAACATTTGGACCCCAAACATCCTTCAGCAAAACTTCCCTGCTGAAAACTCTACCCGGATTATTTGCAAGATAATAGAGAACTTCAAACTCTTTACGCGGAAAGACTTTCAGCTTCCCATTAATCGTGATTTCATATTTGTCTCTGTCAATCTGAAGAGGTCCCGTTTTTATTTTTGTCGGAGCAGTTTTTACTTCAGATTTCTCAACACTTCTTAAATTTGCTTTAACGCGTGCAATCAATTTCTTTGGCGAAATAGGTTTCTGAATATAATCGCTTGCACCAAGCTCAAGTCCTTTTATTTCATCAACTTCACCTGATTTCGCAGTAAGGAAAATTATCGGTGTCTGTTCAAAACCATCCATATTTCTTATCCTTCTGCAGACTTCAAAGCCATCCATTTTGGGCATCATAATATCCAGTATTATAAGATCAGGATTTTCTTTAATCTTATTTAAAGTTTCCATTCCATCATAAGCTGTGATTACATTAAAACCTTCCTGCTTAAGGTTATACTGAAGGAATTCAACTATATCTTTTTCATCATCAACGAGTAATATCTTTTTCACATCAATTAAATTTTAATTTCTGTTTTTTGTTTTGATGATTGATACATTGCATCAACTACTTTCATTCTCAATAATGCTTCGTCTCCTGATGAGAAGACAGGGTTCAATCCCCTCACGGCGCCAATAAAACTTTTCAATTCATTCTGGTAGGATTTTTTAAAAGCAGTTAAAGCACTCTCAGTTTGCGGGGGCGTAAGATCAATGAACTGATCTTCAATCTTTTTATAAATTCTGAAAGGATTAAGTGAAGCAGTCCCTTTTGTTCCATAAACAATAAGGTTGAATATATCTTTTTCAACCTGCAGAGACCAGCTTGTTTCAATATTAATAACTGAGGAGTTTTTGCATCTTAAGAAACTTAAGGCAGTATCCTCAACATTTTTTGTATTCTGATAAAAACATTGTACTGTAACCGATTCAACAGGAGGATAAGCAAGCAGCCAGAGAGACAGATCGAGAAGTGAAATACTAAGATCAATAATAACTCCTCCGCCGGATTCTTCCTTTGTGGTAAACCATTTCTGAACACTGCTTTGTCTTCTTACCCATGAGCATTTAACATAAAAAGGTTCACCAATTTCGCCGGAGTTTAAAATACTTCTCAACAGCATTGCATCCGGACGGTAACGCAGATTCATTCCAACCATTATTTTCTTTTTATTTCTCCTGGCTGTATCAATAATTGGTTTTGCTTCACTGTAAGTGCGAGCCAAAGGTTTCTCTACGAGTATATCTTTCTTAGCTTTAAGACATGCAATAGCCACTTCTTTATGTGTACTTGTAGGTGTTGCAATAACTACAGCTTCAATGTCACTCTTTTTAAGAAACTCATTATAATCTGTGTATCGCTCCTGTATGTTAAATTTATCTGCAATTGTATTAAGACGGTTTTTATTTATCTCTGCAACAGAAGTTACAACTGCATTATTCATTTTGGTAAGATTAGGAAGATGCACAAGCTGTGCAATTCCACCTAAACCTATTATGCCAATTTTTGTTTTCTCCATTAAACTGCTATTTCGTGGTTAATTGTTTTTTTACCGCTGAATATTTTAATTTTTTTAACTATTCCTTCGGGATCAATCTCCAGTAAATGATGAAGTTCTGTTTGTGTTCCATGATCAACAAAGTAATCAGGAAGACCAATTCGGAGAACATCATTCTTATAATTTTGCTCAGCAAAGTATTCAATAACACCGCTTCCAAAACCTCCTATAAGAGTGCTTTCCTCAAGAGTTACAATTTTTTTATGTCTCTGTGCAACATTATCAAGCATTTCATAATCGAGAGGTTTAACAAATCTCATATTAATTATTTCACAATGAATTCCTTCTGCTTCAAGTCTTTCGGCAGCTTTATGTGCATACTCAACCATTGCTCCTATTGCAAGCAGTACAACATCGTTGCCATTTTTCAGTTTTTCACTTTTCCCTATTCCAATAAGATCAAAATCATGTTTTAAAGGAACTCCAAGTGCAGAACCGCGTGGATATCTTAAAGCAATTGGTCCATTTTTATACTTAATAGCTGTATAAACCATGTCTCTTAATTCAGATTCATCTTTGGGAGCCATAATAACCATACCAGGTACAAGTCTTAAGTATGTAAGATCAAATGCGCCGTGATGAGTAGGTCCATCTGCGCCCACCAAACCTGCACGATCAAGAACAAATACAACATGAAGATGCTGGAGACTTACATCATGAATTATCTGATCAAAAGCTCTCTGAAGAAATGTTGAATAAATTGCAACAACTGGAATTATTCCCTGAGTTGCCAATCCTGCAGCAAAAGTTATAGCATGCTCTTCAGCAATCCCTACATCAAAATAATTTTTAGGAAAATGTTCTTTAAGAATATCAAGACCGGTTCCGTCGGGCATTGCGCCTGTTATTCCAACTACATCAGGATTATTTTTTACAATATCAACAAGAGCTTCTCCAAAAATTTTTGTATAAGACGGCGCTGAACTTTTTGATTTATGAGCTTTACCTGTCAGCTTATCAAACGGAGTAGATGCATGAAGTCTTTGAATATGTCCTTCTGCTGGCTTATAGCCTTTTCCTTTTTGAGAAATTGTATGAACAAGTATAGGTCCTTTTAAATCCTTAACCTGTTCAAATATTTTCAAAAGCTGATGAAGATTATGTCCGTTTATCGGACCAAAATATCTAAATCCTAAAGCTTCAAATAACATTCCCGGTGTAATAACAGATTTAATTCCTCCTTCAATTCTTGCAGCAATTTTTCTAAGTCTGTCACCAAACTGATCAAGCTTTCCGGTAAGATCCCAGATCTGTCCTTTAAATTTATTATAGTCCGGATGAGCAATCATTTCTGTAAAGTAGTTAGATAACTGCCAGACATTAGGAGCGATAGACATCCTGTTATCATTCAAAACAACTATGAGATCAGTTTTAATTAATCCGGAATTATTCATTGCTTCGTAGGCCATACCTCCGGTCATTGCACCATCACCAATTACAGCAACAACTTTTTTATTCTCTTTATTTATATCGCGTGCTACAGCCATTCCCAATGCAGCAGAAATTGAAGTTGACGCATGACCTGCACCAAAAGTATCGTACTCGCTTTCTGACCTTTTAAGAAAACCACTTATACCATTAAGCTGTCTTATTGTTTTAAGTTCATCTTTTCTTCCTGTAAGAATTTTATGAGGGTAAGCCTGGTGGCCTGTATCCCAAACTAAAAGATCATTTGGTGTATTAAAAACTTTATGTAATGCAACTGTAAGCTCAACCGCTCCAAGCCCGCCTCCGAAATGACCACCAACCTCGGAAATGACGTCTATCATATAGTTGCGTAAATCGGAACACAATTTTTTTAATTCAGCAAATTCAAGCTTCCTAAGATCGGATGGATAATTTATTTTTGATAATATTTCATACTTGATGGGATCAACCATTATATAACCTCAAACTATTATTCATCGAATAAATCTTCTCCAGTTGAAATATTCTCAACTTTTTTCTTCAATTCAGTAATTTTTAACTCTGCATTTTTTAATGAAGTAAGACATTCACGCGAAAGGTTAATTCCTTCCTCATACAACTGCAAGGCATCTTCAAGTCCTATATCATCACTTTCAAGAAGGTTAGCAATTTCTTCCAGACGGGAAAGACATTTTTCAAAATTTTTATTATTCTTTTTGCTCATTTAAATCTGAGTGAAATATCCTTATAAAGATAACTATTTTTTCTTAAAGACAGTCAATTCATCATCGTAGAATTTCAAAACCGCAGGGTTATCAGAATTAAAATTGGTTGAACGCGTTACAAATTTAGAATCCTGCTTAACCAATACAAAACCTTTTTTCAACGTTTTTTGTATGTCATTATTTTCAATTATTCTATTTAACAGATTCACTTTGCTGATTCTTAATTTTATATTATTGTCAAATCCTCTGATTAATTTATGTGAAAGATTATCGAGATATTGGGACTTCCTCCTGACCATATCAAGCGGGAGCCTGAATCCATAAGAAGATAAAATTCTTATAAGATTTCTTTTTAATTCAACACACTTATCAGAAACCGAATTTGATGCTGATTCATAAAAATTTTCCAAATAAGAAATTAAATCTTCCTTTTTAGGAGTAGCAATTTCCATTGCTGCAGATGGAGTTGGTGCTCTTAAATCCGCAGCAAAATCAGCAATTGTAAAATCAATTTCATGTCCAACTCCAGATATAACAGGAATTTTTGATTTGAAGATTTCTCTTACAACTATTTCCTCATTAAAAGCCCAAAGGTCTTCAATCGAGCCGCCGCCGCGTGCAACAATTATAACATCCACGTCATCTCTTCTATTTAACAATCTTAATGAATGAACTATACTTTCTGCTGCACCAGCTCCCTGAACTTTTGCAGGAGCAATTAAAAGCTCAGCAAGAGGATATCTTCTCTGAGCAATGCTGATCATATCCTTTAAAGCTGCACTATCTGTTGCTGTAACTATTCCAATCTTTTCAGGAAATCTCGGAATAGGTTTTTTATGTTCAATATTAAACAAACCTTCAGAAGAAAGCTTTTGTTTCAATAATTCAAAAGCAGCCTGCAACTCACCTTCACCTGAAGGTTTCATTGAACGGACATCAAGCTGATAATTCCCTTTTGGAGGATAGAGAGTAACTTTACCATTAACAACTACTTTCATTCCATCCTGTGGAGTGAAAAAGACAAAGTTGTTGAACCCTTTCCACATTGTACAGTAAAGAACTGCATTTGAATCTTTTATACTAAAATACCAATGCCCGCTGATATGTTGCCTGAAATTTGAAATTTCACCAATTACAGAAACGAAAGAAAAATTCTCTTCAAGTGATTGTTTAATCTGGTTTGTTAGTTCAGATACGGTTAAAATTTCAGGTGTAAACATCTCTTAATGAAAAATGTAATTAGTTGTTCGCCATTTGTTTCAAACTTATTATCATTATACATAAGTATGAATGTATGGCTGCATGATTGCATGGCTTCTGTTCATCTATGCATCCATGCAATCATTTTGTTATTAGTTCGTTCATATCCTGAACTTGCATTTGACCTCTTTTTAAAACTTTACACTAAACCCAAGAGTTGGAATTATAGGGAACATATTTGTTGTTTCTCTTCCAAGTTTTAAATCTTTTGTAACAAAATTATCATAACCAATAATATTTTTCCTGTTATAAACATTAATAATATCAAGATAAAAAGCCCAGTCAAGATCCCAGTAATCCGCATATACTGTTAAGCGAATATCCAGACGATGATATGGAGGTTTATGCCCACTCAACCTGTTGTTTCCAAAATCAACATCATAAACAACTTCCTGCTGACTCTCAGGTAAGCCGGAGCTTTTTCTTGTGGCAATTACGGGAGTTTCAGGTTTACCATCCAAATCCTGATCAGCAAGTATAATTCTTGGTTTAATACCTATTGCTTCATTAAAAGGAAAACCTGAACCATACTGCCATCTAAGCCCGGCATCAAGCCAGGAATTAATTTTATATTGCAGAACAACATTTACAGTGTGTCTTTGATCGAACCGGAATGGAATTTCCCTGTTGTATTCTACTCTATCTGTAAATGCAAGTGAATAGGAAATCCAGCCGGAAAAACGATTTTCCCTATAAATATTTTTTTTCTCCAGAAAAAATTCTAACCCATAAGCTTCTCCAACGGCGGCATTAACAGGAATTTGTGTCAAAGAATCTCCTGGTACTGTTACAGGATTTGTCCATCCTGATCTGTATCGTGGATCTCTTCCGGGAACTTGTTCTGTAACATATTTCCTTCCTGTAACTTGCTGCTGAACTATTAAATCAGTAAAATCTTTATAATATCCTTCAGCCCGTATTCTCCATTCATTTGTAAGCCAGCGTTCAATTCCAAAAACATAATGGATTGATCTTTCTGCGTCAAGATCATCCGTATATTTTTCATTAAGATCAAACAAAGTGTTTTGGTCCCACTGTTTCTCATAACCTGGAGATTGGAAATACATCCCCCAAACAGCTCTTAATGTTGTAAGATCATCAATTGCATAAGAGAAAGAAACTCTTGGAGCTAAGTATGCTTTATTAAGAAGATCATAATAATCAAATCTTAGGCTTGGCTGAAAATAAAGACGCTCACCTATTGTAAACCTGTTTTGAATATAAGATCTGTATCGGTTAAAATATTTTATATCTTTTATATCATCCAGTACAACTCTGAATTGAGGACGCGTTCTAATGACCGCATCAAGCTCGGGATCAAGATCAAACTGAAAATCAATTTCTGTTTTCATAAAATCAACACCGGCACCTGCTTCAAATAAATTTTTGCCCCATAAGTAAGTTAATTTATCATCAACAGAATATTTTGTAAAACCAAAAACAGCATTAAACTTAAACCCAAGAAGATAAGGAGAAAGAGTATCCGGAACTGCATTTTCAAATGCGTCTCTCTGAAGCGAAGGATCTAAAATTTCAGAATCGAAATCTGTTGTGCCACTGTTGTTATACCATGAAACAATAACTTTATTAAAAAGATTTTCATCAGGAGCATAATGCCAGGCTAATCCGAGCACATCATTTCTTGTTATATTATAAACACCAACGCTATCGGGAGTTTCTCTCTTTTTCCCGCTTATAATATCAACTCCATCACGAGAATAAATTCCATTCAGTAAAAACTTATGACCGGAGTAAGGACCTATTGCTATTTTTCCCTGTATATCATAAAAATTGGGGAATGATGTATTCTCGTCAACTAATCCGGCATTTTTTACGAAAGGTTCAATTATTAAATCGTAATAGGTTCTTCTTGAATTAAGCAGCCAGCTTCCTTTAAGATTTAAAGGATTTTTCCCTTCAAGAACAATATTTGCATCAACAATGGAAGCATTAACACTTCCTGAAAAATAATTTTTTGTCGTCCCTTCTCTATTCGTAACATCGAGAACAGCAGAAAGTCTGTCTCCATATTTTGCAGGAAATCCGCCAGTTATAAGGTTAATATCAGAAACGGCATCAGGATTGAACATACTGATTACACCATAAAGCCGGTAAGGATTGAACACTTCAATATCATCCATAATAATCAGGTTTTGATCAGGACCGCTGCCTCTTATAATTAATTGGGATGAAAAATCATTTGGTGCAAGAACTCCCGGAAGAGACTGCAATGTTCGTAAAACATCTTCACCAGCTCCGGGAATTATTTTTGCATCATGCGGATTAAGATCAATCAAGCTTGTTCTTGTATCTTCCTGATCCTGGAAGTGAGAACCATAAATTTCTACTGTTCCTACTTCAATTGCCTTCTGTCGTAATTCAACATTTAACTCAGTAGTTTTGTTTCTTTCAATGTTCACGTCTATTGTTTTAGTTTCATAACCCACAGCACTAAACCTTATTTTATATTTTCCAGCAGGAATATTTTTTACCTCAAAAGAACCATCATCCTCACTACTCGTACCGTATGAATTTTCCAACAAAACAATATTAACAAAATGTAGAGGGTTTGTGCCATCTGTAATTTTACCTTTTAATGCACCTTTTTGAGCAAATAAAATGGTAGAGTTTGCAATTAGCAGGAGAATTAAAATCCTTATTGTGTAGTTAAAATTTTTCATTGTTCTATACAAATATAGAATTAATATCATTTCAATTTTCTATAAAAATATTGGGTATCAATAAAATTGAAAGTTTATAAACCGTTAAAATGGTTCATTATTCTTCATTTTACATTTTAAAAAAAAAGCATAAAAATAAAACACCGTTTCAACGGTTTTTAGGATTTGATGATTATTAAAAATAAAATGAGAAGAAACTGGAATAGAGCCCCAAAGATATTTCATGAAAATTACTTTCAGATTCCCCTGGTTTAAAATTGAATCTGTAACGTGTGTAAACTGTAAATGTATTGAAGATCTTAAACCATCCGATGCTTAATTCGGGACTAATGCCATTGAAACCTTTGAAGTTAGTAAATCCGTTGATCCCCGGAGAGACATATTGAATGCCGGGAGTTTCAATAAAATGTTTATAACCAAGCCGTAAGAAATTTTTATAAGGTGCGTTGAAGATATGTGAATACTCTGCTGAAATGTAACCCGAAGGATAACGGTAGCTTCCACGAAATGTAAATAGAGCAATCTCTTTAGTTAAGCTGAAATAATTTTCTTCTTCAGTTATAACGAGAACAGGATGAGGCAGAAGAAAAACTGTACCTGCGAATAAACAGAGCAGGATAAAGTTTGATTCCCCTTCCATTTGAATTTCTTCCTGAAGCTCAAATTCATATCTTTCACTTCTGTTAGTTTTGCCCAAAGAATCTTCAACAAATATAACATAAGAAACATTTTGGGTT
>MHAF01000051.1:37460-38497 GCA_001802865.1 Ignavibacteria bacterium RBG_16_34_14 | reverse complement strand
TTGGATACTTCGTTCATAAAGCCTGGGTTAATAAAAGAGCAAAAGGAGAAGTGAAATGAAATTATCAGCTATAATTATGATGTTATGTTCCTGGATTATAATAATCTTTTTTACTTTGAAGTTCTTTATAAAAGTTTTAAAAACCCCACTGAAAAAAGAGGAATAAAAAATAATTTCAGTATTACATTAAATCTATTTACTTATTTTTTTTTGAAGAACGATGACGAAAATATTCTATAACTCCTGGCAAAACTGAAATAAGAATTATGACAACTATAACAATAGAAAAATTATTTTTCACAACGCGGATGTTTCCAAAATAATATCCGCCGAAAACGAACATCGCAACCCAGACAGTTCCACCGGTTATATTGTACAAGATAAATTTTGAATAAGTCATCGCACCAACACCAGCAACGAAGGGTGCGAATGTTCTGATTATAGGAATGAAGCGGGCTATTATAATTGTTTTACCACCGTGCTTTTCGAAAAAGTTGTGAGTCCTTACCAGGTATTCTTTCTTAATGAATTTTGTTTCTTTATGAAAAACCTTAGGACCAATATAATGCCCAATCCAGTAATTAACAGTATCACCTAATATTGCTGCTATACAAAGAAGAATGAAAAGTAATGCAACATCAAAAGAACCAATCGCTGCAAAAGTTCCTGCTGCAAAAAGAAGGGAATCTCCAGGTAGAAAAGGTGTAACTACAAGTCCTGTTTCAGCAAAAATTACAAGGAATAATATTATATATGTAACAGCTCCATATTGAAGTATCAATTCATTCAGGTGAACATCAAGATGAAGAAAAAGATCAATGAGATAAGTTATTGTGCTTTGAAGGAAGACAAACACCAGGATAATAATTAATGCCAGAAGTAAAGCAGAAAAAAGATAGTAAATTTTTTTTTTATCCATACCTATATGTTTTCTATAAAATTAAGATCCTTACCAAAAGATTCTTTTAAATTATATAATGAAATGAAGGCAACTAAAACTGAAATAATTCCTACTATTAATCCCGCATAAATCATTC
>MHAF01000051.1:33416-37429 GCA_001802865.1 Ignavibacteria bacterium RBG_16_34_14 | reverse complement strand
TGTTATCGGTACAACCGAACCTCTAATAAAATTTGGTACAGTTGTAGTAACAGTTGCTCTTAGATTTGTACCGAATTGTTCAGAACCTATTGTAACAAATACTGCCCAATATCCTATCGCAAAGCCCAATGCAACACAAGTAGCATAAAAAAAAGTTACACTGATATTATGGGAGAAAAGATACACCAGAATGAAAATCAATGATAAAATCAAAAATATTCCTACAACCTTTTTTCTGCTTTTGATTACCTGACTCAGGAATCCACTGGTAAAATCTCCCATTATTAAACCGATATATGCAAACATAATTGGTTTACCGGCAGTTAAAATATTTCCCTGCACTTTAAGTACCTTGCTGAATTCAGGAGAAGAAGTTACCAGAACACCTATTACAAACCATATAGGGAGTCCGATTAATACACAGTTAATGTATCTGAAGAATCTTTCTTTAGAAGTAAATAGTTTTAAAAAATTACCTTTTGAAACATTGGATTGCTTAACTGTTTTAAACATTCCTGATTCGAACATCCTGATTCTCATAATTAAAAGAATTAAACCAAGTATTCCACCAATTAAATATGCTGTTTGCCAGTGAAAACTATCAGCAATTAAACCTGCAGCAACTGCACCTGAAACACCGATAGCCGCAACAACAGCTGTTCCATAACCTCGTAATTCTTTTGGTAATATTTCACTTACTAAAGTAACTGCTGCACCAAGTTCGCCCGCTAATCCTATTCCGGCAATTAACCTTAATACTGCATAGGCATCTATTGATGTGACAAAAGCATTTGCAATATTAGCAACCGAATACAAAAAAATTGAACCGAAGAGAACCGAAAGCCTTCCCTTTTTATCGCCCCAGATTCCCCATATGATTCCGCCTATCAGCATTCCTGTCATTTGAATATTTAAAAGGAAAAAACCTGTTTTGAGATTTTCCTCCCCCACAATTCCAAGATCATTTAAGCTTGGAACCCTGACTATGCTGAATAGAACAAGATCATATATATCTACAAAGTAACCAAGCGCCGATACAAGCACAGTTGTATTAATTATGCTTTTAATCTTGCTGATGTTTCTTGTTTTCATAAAATAAAAAGGTTAGAGTTAATGAGTTATATTTAAGAATTTAAAATACGACCATAATAAAATATTTTTTTAATACTCTAATTTAGATTACTTCATTAAGATTTTCTATTTTCCAGCTAATAATTTTTTTTGACAAAACAATTTATTATTAAATAATTATTAGCCCGCTACCCAAAATTAAAAATAACCGGTTTTCAAGCTAATTAAATTTTTTTTGAATATGTTTACCCTGCTTAAAAAATAAAATTAACTCATAAACAAACTTATAGAAACATTATGCTCAAAAATATTCTTCTGTTCTTTTTAATTCTGATTTCCCAGGTAACTATCTATGCCGGGGAAGCAAACCTGAATATTCCAACTCTAAATGATAATCAACAAACTATTTTAATTGCAGGATTATTTGTCTGCTTATTAGGATTAGTCTTTGGTATTTATCAATACTTTAAAGTTAAGAGATTGAAAGCTCATAAGTCAATGCTTGATGTTGCCCAAATAATATTTGAAACCTGTAAAACATATCTCATCCAGCAAGGAAAATTATTAATTGTTCTTTTCATTTTTATAGCCATATGTGTTTCATTTTATTTCGGTTATTTAATGGAAACTGAACTTAGCGGTGTATTATTAATTTTATCCTGGACAGTAATTGGTATTCTCGGCTCATATAGTGTTGCCTGGTTCGGAATAAGGATGAACACTTTAGCCAACAGCAGAATGGCTTTTGCATCATTAGAGAGAAAACCTATAAAGCTTTTAAATATTCCTCTCGATGCAGGAATGAGCATTGGTGTAATGCTTATTTGTGTTGAGCTGATAATGATGCTTATTATTTTACTTTTCATACCAAGGTTTTATGCCGGTGCCTGTTTCATCGGTTTTGCTATTGGTGAATCACTGGGTGCATCAGCTTTAAGAATGGCAGGCGGAATTTTTACTAAGATTGCTGACATCGGTTCTGATTTAATGAAAATAGTTTTTAAAATTAAAGAGGATGATCCGCGCAATCCCGGTGTAATTGCAGATTGTACAGGAGATAATGCCGGCGATAGTGTTGGGCCTACTGCCGATGGTTTCGAAACTTATGGAGTTACAGGAGTTGCTTTAATCAGTTTGATTGTTCTTGCAGTTGCAGATGTTACTATCCAAACAGAACTGCTTACCTGGATCTTTGCAATGCGTATAATGATGATTATAACTTCAATCTTTTCTTTTGGTATTAACAGATTTCTATCACAAATTCGTTATTCAAAAAAAGATGAAATTGATTTTGAGCATCCTTTAACATCTCTAGTATGGATTACCTCAATAGTTTCAATTATTGTTACTTTCGCAGTAAGTGCTTTGTTAATTGGACATCTTCCGAATAATCTCTGGATTATTTTATCAGTAGTAATAAGCTGCGGAACATTAGGTGCAGCTTTAATTCCTGAATTCACCAAAATATTTACAAGCACAAAATCAAAGCATGTTGATGAAATAGTTTCTTCATCAAAAGCTGGCGGAGCTTCTTTAACTATTCTTTCCGGTTTAGTTGCCGGCAACTTCAGTGCTTTCTGGATGGGGTTAGTATTTGTTCTGCTAATGTTTGTTGCTTATATAACAAGTGCTGGTGCACTCGCTGGTTTTATGATCTACCCTTCTATTTTTGCATTTGGACTGGTCGCTTTCGGTTTTTTAGGAATGGGACCTGTTACAATTGCCGTTGATAGTTACGGTCCTGTAACAGATAATGCTCAATCAATTTATGAACTTTCTTTAATTGAAGAAGAAAAAGATGTTGATAAACAAATTGAAAGAGATTTTGGATTTAAACCTGATTTTGAAAAAGCAAAACATTATCTCGAAGCAAATGATGGAGCCGGGAACACTTTTAAAGCTACTGCAAAACCTGTTTTAATAGGTACCGCAGTTGTTGGTGCTACTGCTATGATATTTTCTTTAATTTTATTATTGAAGCAAACATTAGGAATTGATCCTGAGTCAATTCTTAGTTTGCTTAACCCTTACACAAGCTTAGGATTTATATGCGGAGGTGCTGTTATATATTGGTTTACCGGTGCTTCAATCCAGGCAGTTACAACTGGTGCTTACAGGGCTGTTGAATATATCAAAAAAAATATCCAGTTAGATGAAACCGCAAGTAAAAGTGCATCAATAGAAAAATCTAAAGAGGTTGTTAAGATATGTACTCAGTATGCACAAAAAGGAATGCTCAATATTTTTATTGCTATTTTTTCTTTTGCACTTGCATTTGCGTTACTTTCTGCACCTTCAAATTCTGTTTACCCGGTTTCTTTCTTCATAAGCTTTTTAATTTCAATTGCTGTCTTTGGACTTTTCCAGGCAGTATTTATGGCAAATGCAGGCGGTGCCCTGGATAATGCTAAAAAAGTTGTAGAAGTTATATACAAAGAGAAAGGAACCGAGCTTCATGCTGCTACTGTTATAGGGGATACTGTCGGAGATCCATTTAAAGATACTTCTTCTGTAGCCCTCAATCCTATAATTAAGTTTACAACTTTATTTGGATTGCTTGCTATGGAAATCTCTATTTCAGAAGCATTCAGGCATACAGCGCCTTATGTTGGAGTAGTAGTTCTTTTGATCGGATTATTTTTTGCCTGGCGTTCTTTTTATAAGATGCGTGCAATAGAATAGTAATCCATTTTATTTTGGAAAAAAATTATAGTAAAGTTCGATTAACGTGAATGCATATTTACAGAATCAACTAAAGAATTAATGAAAATATTTACTTTTAATAAACCGTTAAAACGGTTTTACTTTTTTATTCTCATTAACCCACGACTTAAGTCGTGGGTTAGTAAAAAAAATTATTTTGTAACCGTTTCAACGGTTTAATAAGCAAAAATTTAATGATAAAATCCAATCACAATTTTTCTTGCCAATAATTTAGATGG
>MHAF01000051.1:3304-33318 GCA_001802865.1 Ignavibacteria bacterium RBG_16_34_14 | reverse complement strand
CCGGCAACTATGGCAGGTCAATTGGGTTCGCCCGAATTCCTCATTCTTATCTGGATTGTTGCAGGTCTAATAACATTTATAGGCGCTCTTGTCAATTCAGAAGTTGCAGGAATGATTGATGCAACCGGAGGGCAGTATGTTTATTTCAGAAAAATGTATGGAGACGGATTAGCTTTTTTTTATGGCTGGTCAATCTTTTCTGTAATTCAAACCGGGAGCCAGGCTGCTATTGCCTATGTATTTGGGGAATATCTTGGATATTTTATTCAATACCCGCAGCTTCCGCAAAGCTTACAGGATTTTTCCATCTACATGCCTTTGGTTGGAAACATTTATCCTTTCCTGGAATTTGGACCAAAAGCGGCAGCTATTCTTTGCATAATATTCCTTACAACAGTTAATTACATCGGAGTAATCTTTGGAGGTATTGTACAAACAATTGTAACATTCATAAAGATAGCTTCTATACTCCTTTTATCGGTACTTCTTTTTACAGCCGGCAATGGTTCTTTTTCAAATTTAAATAGCGGCTTCTTAATTCCACAGGATACTATAAGCGGATTTTTTGCAGCGGTAGGACTTGCACTAGCCGGAGCTTTCTGGGCTTATGATGGTTGGAATAATGTAACATTCGTTTCCGGTGAAGTGAAAAATCCTCAAAGGAATATTCCACTTGGATTGCTTTATGGAACCCTGATTGTAATGGGAGTTTATGTGCTGGCAAATATAGCCTATCTTTATATTTTGCCCGTAGATGTTATGGCAAAATCGCCATTGGTTGCCGCTTCTGCAATAGAAGTTATTTTTGGTGCTGCAGGAGCTTCAATTATCTCCATTGCAGTAATTATTTCAACATTCGGTGCACTCAATGGAAGTATACTGGCGTCAGCAAGAGTCCAGTTTGCAATGGCAAGAGATAATCTGTTTTTTAATGTACTTGGTAAAGTGCATCCTAAGTTTGGAACACCGCATACATCACTTGTAATCCAGGGGATCTGGTCAGGTGTACTTGTTCTCACTGGTTCATTCGATACAATAACTGATTATGTTATTTTTGCAGCGTGGCTCTTTTATATGCTTGGTGCTTATGGAGTAATAATCTTAAGAAAGAAGATGCCTGATGTTCATCGTCCTTATAAAGTTTGGGGCTATCCATATACCCCATGGATCTTTATAATCTTTTCACTTCTGTTTTTAGTAAATACAATCATTTCAGATTCTGAAGATGCAGCAATGGGCTCAATTTTAATTTTACTCGGTCTCCCCTTTTATCTTTACTGGAAGTTTTGGGCAAAGAAGAAATGATAAATTTCGGATTTATAGTAAAATCCAATCACACCTTCTCTTATCTAAGTACTAAATGAATAAACCCCCGAGAAAAACAGAACTTGTACGCGGACTTAGCCTCACTGCTGCAATTATGATTGTTGCAGGTTCAATGATAGGCTCCGGTATTTTTCGTAAGCCGGCAACTATGGCAGGACAATTAGGTTCACCGGAATTTCTCATATTAATCTGGGTAGTCGCAGGTCTTATAACATTTATTGGTGCACTTGTTAATGCAGAAGTTGCAGGAATGATAGATGCGACCGGTGGGCAATATGTTTACTTCAGGAAAATGTATGGAGATGGTCTAGCATTTTTTTATGGCTGGTCAATCTTTTCTGTTATTCAAACCGGGGGGCAGGCTGCTATTGCTTATGTGTTTGGAGAATATCTTGGATACTTTATTCGATTTCCGCAGCTTCCTCAAAACTTACAGGACTTTTCAATCTATATGCCTTTTGCAGGTAACATCCATCCCTTCATGGAATTCGGACCAAAGGCAATTGCTATTCTTTGCATAATATTCCTTACAATGGTTAACTACATTGGAGTAATCTTCGGAGGAATTGTACAAACTATTGTAACGTTCATTAAAATTGCTTCTATAATCCTTTTATCTGTTCTTCTTTTTAGTGTTGGTGAAGGAAGTTTTTCAAATATAACCAGCAGTTCCTTAATTCCTCAATCCGCCACAGGCGGAACAATAAGTGGATTTTTTGCAGCGGTAGGACTCGCACTTGCCGGAGCTTTCTGGGCTTATGATGGTTGGAATAATGTAACATTCGTTTCCGGCGAAGTGAAAAATCCACAAAGAAATGTTCCCCTTGGCTTGCTTTATGGAACTTTGATTGTAATGGCAGTTTACGTAATAGCCAATATAGCTTATCTTTATATTTTGCCTGTTGATGTTATGGCAAACTCACCGTTGGTTGCTGCTTCTGCAATAGAAGTTATTTTTGGTTCTGCAGGAGCTTCAGTCATCTCCATTGCTGTTATTGTTTCTACATTTGGAGCTCTTAATGGAAATATACTTGCCTGTTCAAGAATTCAGTTTGCAATGGCAAGAGATAATTTGTTTTTTAATATACTTGGTAAAGTTCATCCTAAGTTTGGAACACCATATATTTCACTTGTTGTTCAGGGGATCTGGTCAAGCGTACTTGTTCTTTCAGGTTCATTTGATACAATAACTGACTATGTTATTTTTGCTTCGTGGTTATTCTATATGCTTGGAGCCTATGGAGTTATTATACTCAGGAAAAAAATGCCCGGTACACCACGACCATATAAAGTTTGGGGTTATCCATACACTCCATGGATCTTTATAATCTTTTCACTCCTTTTCCTGGTAAATTCAGTTATCTCAGATTCTGAAGATGCAGCAATGGGTTCAATTTTAATTTTACTCGGTCTCCCCTTTTATCTTTACTGGAAGTTTTGGGCAAAGAAGAAGCAATAGATTTAAGATTTACGATTTTTGATCTTTAGATTTGTAAGGAGTCAAGTATCTGATGCAATCAACAGACCTCACACTTCCTAAATTCATTTCACTTTTAGCAAGCATTTCCGCCAGCGGCTGATAAACAGATTATTTTTTCTTTGCTTCTTTAAATGCATAATGATAATTTAGATTAAAGCAATTCAGGAGTATTATGGGAAACATACCAGACCAAATTTTCTTTATGATTAAAATATTTACAACTATAAAAATCCTGGTGGGTGAGTAATACCGTATTTGGTGGGTAATTTTGGACAGTATAGTATAATAGTAGTTAGGTGCTAAGTAAATAAAGGAGTTCCAAATGAAGTACACTCGTAGAAAAATACTTTTTATCTCTTTTGGTGTAATATTTTCACTGGTTCTCATTGTGTTTTTATTTAATTATGCCATAAATGTATACACACATTACAGAATGCAAAAGTTACCACATATACGAGTCATACTTGAAGTGAATATACCCCAATTTTTGGAAAGTCTTGCAAAAAACAGAGATGAAACATACCACTCTATTATGGGAGAAGTAAAAGCAGAGTTAAAGATAAATCAAAATCAGAATGTATTTCAACTGGTTCAAAAGAAATTTTTTACAAAACAAATAGCGATGAGCAAGTACTACGGCAATGTTCAAGATAGTGATGATAACATCATCGCAAGTTTAATGAATAAAACTACGAAAGCGTTGGAACGTGATGTGGAGGTAATTCGCAATCGGGTAGATCAATATGGTGTTTTTGAGCCTGAAATTCAAAAGCAAGGTAACTGGCAGTTAATTGTCACATTACCATTTGATTCATCCGGCAAAAATACGGAAGAAGAAGTCAAACAACTATTACGAGGAAATGCTTTGCTGGAGTTTAGGATTGTCAAAGATCCGGAGCTTGCTATAACTATTATGCAAAAAATTGATAGTGTTTTAGCAGGAGACATAGGCAGAGATTTCTCTGCATCAGGTTCAACTGAAAATGAGATTACAGAGATGACAGAAGAAGAATTTGCTAAAGTTCATCCCTTCTTTTCAGTGGCTCTAATTAATCCTCAAAGCACAACAGCTGATGCTTATATAAAAGAAGATAAGAGGGATAAAATAGAGATTATGTTGAACAAACTAGATGTACAAAGTGTCATACCAGTCAATATTGAATTTGTTCTTTCTGCAAAACCTATCAGATTTCAAGAAGGTAAAAGATTATACATTCTATATTGTGTTAATAAATTTCCAGAATTATCAGGTGGGATTATTACCGATGCAGAAGCTAATATTGACCCAAATACCTCTTCACCAATAATAAATATAGAGATGAATTCGGAAGGTGCAAAAGAGTGGGCTAGAATAACCGGAGCTAATATCGGAAAGAGAATGGCTATTATGCTTGATGGATTTGTTTACACAGCACCAATAATAAGAAGTAAAATAACTGGAGGCCGTTCGCAAATAGAGGGAATGGAGAATTTAGCGGAAGCTAAACTGCTGGAGATTATTCTTAAAGCCGGGGCTCTTCCTGCACCGCTCGAAATTATTTCGCAGGAAATTATTGAGGCTAATAAATAAAAATCTATTTTCAATTGCGCCTATAATACCGGCCAGACTAATAATGAAAGCTTTTTTCTTTATTGTTTTATTTCTTAATGCTTCTCTTCTTTTCCCTTGTTGCGGACAAATAGAAAATCAGAAAAAACCTGAAAATATCCACTTCGATTCTCTTCATATATATTTCAACGATTCGACTCTCATCGGTGATAAAAAGTATAACAACATAGTTTTCAGCTATCTTCGCAATAGAACTCTTGAACTTCTTGCATCAGATTCATCATATAAAAAAATAGATAACCAATGGAATACTGCCCGTATGAAGATAGCCCTTGAATTATTTACGGATAGTGTTGTAAAAAATTACTGGCTTCATTCAATTGCATATAATCAAATAGATAATTACGGTATAAAAAACACAGAAAAAATTTTGAATCTGTTTTACAATAATTGTACAAATCAAGCTTATATATCGGAAATCAAAAAAATGTATGAGGCTGATGCAGAACTACGAAAAGGATATAAGATAACAGTTTATAAAACCGTAGATGGTTTTAATCTCGATGCTCATATTTTTTATCCCCCTAACTTTAATCAGAAGGAAAAGCTTCCGGCAATACTTTTTTTTCATGGGGGAAGTTGGTATGAAGGTAAAGTTGACTGGATGTTTGGAGCCTGTAAAAAGTATGCAGAACTGGGAATGGCAGCAATTGCCATTGAATATCGTTTATATGATCGCCACGGAGCTCCTCCTTATGAGTGTATTTCTGATGCAAAATCTGCGGTAAGATGGATACGGTCAAACGCAAATGAGCTTGGAATTAATCCCGATAAAATAATTGCTTATGGTTTTTCTGCTGGTGGACATTTGGTTGCTTGTACAGCTATGTTAAAAATCTTAGATGCTCCTGGAGAAGATACGACTGTGAGTGCTGTTCCAAATGCAATGATATTTATCTCCTCATGCTTTGATCCAACACTGGACAAATGGTTTGTAAAACAAGTTGAAAAGTTATATCCGCCAAAATCGTGTTCTCCTATTCATAACATACGGAAAGGTCTTCCTCAATCAATTATCATTCATGCAGCAAATGATAGAATGTGTCCATTTTGGACCGCAGAAAAATTTTCAGAAGAAATGGTTAAAGTAGGCAATAACAACAAACTGGTTCGGATTGAAGAAGCCGGGCACTTCTTTATTTTCGAGAAACAATATCGAGAGAAAGTTGACAATGCAATTAATGAGTTTCTTACTTCTCTTGGTTATATTTTAAATACAAAATAATTCGGAAAAATATATAACTAATAAGCGATGCAAATTTCTCACCGCCGTGGCGGATTAATAATTATTGGTTGTTGTGTTTTAACATAACCGCCGTTATATGCTTAGCAATTAGTGAGTTTTTAAATGGAAAACGATACATTAAATTTGATCGTTGTAACAGTAGTAATAATAGCTGTAATAATTATATTTCTACGTATCGCAATTAATTTGAGAAAATATGGAGGTAGTTTAACAACTATAATGTTTGCTGCTACGTATGAATTCTTAAACAAAGATAAAAGAGAAGCGGTAGAAGAAATTGTAGAGATGAAAGCGAATAAAAAAATGGAAGAAGAATCAACAGATAAACCGGTTGATTAGATAAAAATTGTCTGGTGTCCAAACATTTAGCATTTAATATATATGCTTCTTATAAAAAATATTTTTCTTGCTATCAAAAGAATTTTCTTTTACTTTTTAATAGCTGTTATCAGGTATTACGGCTTGTGTCATTAGACTTTCGATAACATTGGGTGAGTATTAAAAAATCAAATAATTATTTTAAAGAAGGAGGATGCTATGAAACTGAATATGCTCGGCTTCTTAGGATTTTTAGGTTTACTTGGAAGCCTTGGTTCTAAACTTGATGCTCCTGAATTATATGGATTATATGCTTTATTTGTACTCTTTGGCTTGTTCGGATATAAAGAAAAGAAATAATAATGATTCCCCTGCAGCAGATTCATTGAAATAAAATATTTCAGCTCAACAAATCCGGACCACGAATAACTTTCAGAAGCTTTCCATTTTTATCAATATAAATATGAAGGAAATAGTCGTGGATTCCTTCCGGTTCATCATGCCCGGTTTCTTTAATAAAAATAACATGCCATCCATTTTCAGTTTCTTCTATTGTTTGAATTTCACTTTGAATTAATAGAATCTCCGGTTCGTTCTCTGAAAGCCATGGGAGAACTTAAAGGTCTCAAGGTAACTGGTAATTATGGCGGAAATCAAAATAGCTTTAATATCGAATTGGATTATCAAATATAACTTCTATATTTGCTAAAGACTTTTAATTTCGGATTAGTCAATTAACTATTCAGGAGAAAAAATTTAATGAAAAGATTGCTCCTTATTGGTATCTTCTTCTTTCCTATTGTAATTGCTTGCGAAAACGGAAGTAAAAATGAAGAGAGTAAAGAAGAGACTAAAAATACAAATTCAGGCGATATCGTTCCGTGTGAATTACTGACTGCTGAACAAGTTGAGACTGTTCTTCCGGGTTCCGATGAAGGTTATACAACTATGTCAGGTGGTTCCCTTATGGAGGGAGTTGATTCTTATCAATGTTCATACACTAACGATAAATTTGACCTCTTCACTGTAATTGTTCACGTAGCTGTTACAGGAAAAGACTTCGACTGGATTAAGCCGAAAGAAAGCATTCGTGATTCCTACGAAGATGCACGTGACTTAAATATAGGCGACGGTGGCTAGTTATATGGTAAGTCTAACGATATGAAAGTTGAAGTTGCTAAAGGATACACGGTTATCGAGCTTAACCTTATGTCCGAGAATGCCTCAAAAAAGGCGGATGCCTTAGTTGAACTTGCTTCGTTTCTTATAAAGAAAATTTAAATAAATAATAGAGAAGATTCTTATTTCACTAATAAAACTCTGAATGATAGCGGGTAAAATCTTTTCACTCACTCATCCATTCATTTCAACTTCCCTAACTTATCTTTATTTTTGTATTTCAAAACTCAAATCTCAAATTTCAAATATTAAGTGTAAATCAGATTTGAGATTTGACTTTTGAAATTTGAAATCCCAAAAGAATGAACAAAAAATTTATAATTATTGACGCGATGGCTATAGCTTATAGAGCTTATTTTGCTTTTATAAACCGACCACTTGTTACTTCTAAAGGCGAGCCTACATCTGCCGTTTACGGTTTTATCAGCCAGTTGATAAAAATATTTGAGGATCATAAACCGGATTATATCGCTGTCGCTTTTGATTCACACGAAAAAACATTTCGTCATGATAAATATGAGAACTACAAATCATCACGCGCCAAAATGCCCGATGATATGATGCCCCAGCTTGACAGGATTAAGCAATTGATTGAAGTAATGAACATTCCTCTTTATATCATTCCCAGGTATGAAGCTGATGACATAATCGGAACAGCAGCCTGCAAAGCTGAAAAGCTCGGGCTTGAAACTTTCATTATCACTCCTGATAAAGATTTTAACCAGCTTATAAACGATAATATAAAAGTTATTAAGCCGGGAGGAAAAGCCACTGATGAGATTATAGTTTATGATACTACTAAAGTAAAAGAAGAATTCGGCTTTGAACCTAAACAGATGATTGATTACTTAGCTTTGATTGGTGATTCATCTGATGATATTCCCGGAGTTGCGGGAGTTGGTCCAAAAACGGCTATTCCACTAATTCAAAAGTACAGTTCGATAGAAAATCTTTACAATCATATTGATGAAATTGAAAAGCCTGCATTAAAGAACAAGCTGATTGAGGGAAAAGTGAATGCAATCATCTCCAAAGACCTTGCAACTATTCATTGCGAAGTTCCTTTAAATTTTAATTTTGAAGACGCAAAATTCCGGAAACCTGATTTCAAATCACTAAGAAAAATAATTGTTGAACTTGAGTTTAAGGATATTTATAACAGGCTTCTAGCCATTTATGATTCTTCTTCGGCAGATGCAAAGCTGAATGAAATTGCTGAAGAAAACATCTCGGCTTTTGATGAATCAAAAATAAAGTATAAGCTGATTAAAAATCTTAAAGAAACTGAAGAGTTGGCTGATTATCTAAACAAAAAAGAATTAATAGTTTTTGATACCGAGACAGATAATCTAAACCAGTTTGATTTAAATATTGCAGGAGTTTCATTTTCTACTAAAGAAGGAGAAGGATTTTTTATTCCTTTACAGCCTGATGGATATGAAAAGCTTATCTCCCATCCCGATGAACGATTAAGCATTGATGATTTTATAAAAATCTTCAAAAAAGTTTTGGAGAATAAGAAAATCAAAAAGGTCTGCCAGAATGCAAAGTTTGATATTGCTGTTATGCGAAACCTCGGAATTTCAGTTGAAAATTTCTATTTCGATACGATGCTTGCAAGTTATGTGATTGATCCTGACCAGAGACATGGTATGGATGATCTTTCCATAAAATACCTGAAGTACAAACCTATTCCCCTTTCCGATTTAATCGGTCCAAAGAAAGATTCTTCAAAAATATTTGAAGTTGATCTGGAATCTCTGGGCAGGTATTCCAGTGAAGATGCCGATATTACTTACAGGCTTTATGAAATTCTTGATAAAGAAATAAAGAAAGAAAATCTAACGAAGATTGCTTATGATATTGAGTTCCCTCTTATTCTTGTTCTTGAAGATATGGAGAGAGAAGGAATAAAGATTGATATGGATGCACTAAAATCTTTAAGTAATGATCTTCAGATTCTTCTTGATAATTATATTAGTGAGATTTACAAATCCTGCGGGGTTGAATTCAATATAAACTCAACAAAACAATTACAGGAAATTCTTTTTACAAAACTTGGATTGCAATCCGGTAGAAAAACCAAAACAGGTTTTTCCACTGATGCGAGATCACTTGAATACTTAAGAGGAGAACACGAAGTAATTGAAATGCTGCTGGAATACAGGCAGATATCAAAATTAAAATCAACTTATGCTGATGCACTTCCGAATATTATCAATCCTAAAACCGGAAGGATACATACAAGTTTTAATCAGACAGTTGCTTCAACCGGCAGACTTTCCAGCAATGATCCTAATCTTCAGAATATTCCCATAAGAACTGACCGGGGAAAAGAAATAAGAAAAGCTTTTGTACCGAGAGATAAAGATCATTTAATCCTCAGTGCAGATTACAGCCAGATTGAATTAAGAATAATGGCTCATATTTCCGGAGATGAAGCACTTTCAAAAGCATTTAAGGAAAAGGAAGACATTCACCGAAGTACAGCAGCACTGGTATTTATGGTTAAACCGGAAGATGTTACTCCCGATATGAGAAGAAAAGCTAAGGAAGTTAATTTCGGAATTCTCTACGGCATCGGTCCGTTTGGACTAAAGACAAGATTGGGTGTTTCGCAAATTCATGCTAAAGAAATTATCAATACATATTTCAAAACGTTTAAGCGGGTTAAAGAATTTATGGACAATTCTGTTATGCGTGCAAAAGAAAAAAGTTACGCCGAAACTCTGCTTGGAAGAAGAAGATTCCTTAGAAACATTAACAGCAGCAACAGGGTTGTAAGGCAGTTTGAAGAAAGAGTTGCAATTAATATGCGTGTCCAAGGGACAGCCGCAGATATGATAAAGCTTGCAATGATAAATATCCACAAGGAACTTGAGAAAAGAAAAGCAAAAACAAAAATGGTTCTTCAGGTGCACGATGAGTTGGTTTTTGATGCTTACAAAGATGAAGTAGATGACCTCCGTCCTTTGATAAAAGAACTAATGGAGAATGCATTACCTTTAAATGTTCCTGTTGCTGTTGATACTGGAGTTGGAGAGAACTGGTTGGATGCACACTAAACCAGTAAACGGTCTTCAGTTGACAATTTGCAAACGAGCAAAGAGTCATTCTGAGGGAGTGTAACGACCGAAGAATCTCAATTGTGATCCTTCACTTCGTTCAAGATGACAAAAAAAAAATATTTTGAAAAATTGAATTTGAATCCATCATCTATAAAAAAAATCCTTATCATCAAGCCACGCGGGATTGGTGATGTTGTTCTTTCGACTATTCTTATTGATAATCTTAAAGCTCATTTTAAAGATGCCACTATTGATTATTTAACAGAACCTTTTGCAAAACCAGCTGTTCAGTATTTACCCGATGTGCATAAAGTTCTTACAATGAAAAGAGATGAATTCCCATTTAATGTAGCATTGCAGATTAGAAAAGAAAAATATAATCTGCTTATTGATTCCTGGGTTAATCCAAGAACAGCTTTAATAACTTATTTATCAAGAGTAAAATACAGAGTTGGTTATGCATATAGAGGGAGAAAATATGCTTACAACATTTTAGCAACCTCGGAAAGAGGCGGAGATCATCATTCAGCAGAACATAATCTTGAATTGCTTAAACCTCTTGGTGTTCCGGTTATATCTAAAAGAATTCAGTTTAAGGTTTCTGATATTGAAATAAAAAAAGCAAAAGAATTTCTTAACAAATTTTTACCAAAAAATAAAACTATAGTTGGAATTCTTCCAGCAGGAAGCTGGCCTTCTAAAAAGTTTGATAAAGAGAGATGGGTTGATATCTGCAAAATCATTAAAGAAAAATATAATGTTGTTTTTCTTCTTCTATGGGGACCGGGTGATAAAGAAGATACAGAATTCATTCAAAAGCATTTTCCTGAAGCTTCAGTTATGATTCCTGAAACTGATCTTGATTTAATGTCCGCATTTATTAAACAGTGTGATATTATTATTGCGAACGATTCTGGTCCTATGCATATAGCAGTTGCTTTAGGGATTCCGGTACTTGGCATTTTTGGTCCAACTGATCCGAAAGGGCATGGTCCGTATTCTGCAGATTCTGGTTATGTTATTAAGGAAGATTTGTTTTGTATTATTTGCAACAAGCTGGAATGTCCTTACAACCATGAATGCATGAAAGAACTTCCTGACCAAAAAATTTTAGGAGAGTTTGAAAGAATCAGAAGTAAAATTTTGATTAGAAATAAGGAATAGGATTCTTACAACACTACTTTTCTTATATTTGTATGAAAACTAAATAACATATTTAAACATACATGGCAAAAGAACTTGTCATATTAGAATCAGTTGAAACCAAAATACTGTTTATCCGAGGTCAAAAAGTAATACTTGATAAAGACCTGGCAGGACTTTATGGAGTGGCTACCCGTGATTTAAATAAAGCAGTTTCCCGTAACATTTCAAGATTTCCTTCAGATTTTATGTTTCAGTTGAACCGAAAGGAATTCAACAATTTGAAGTTCCAGTTTGGAACATCAAGCCTGCCTGACGGCAAGGCAGGTTGGGGTGGAACTCGTAAATTACCATATGCATTTACTGAACAAGGTATTGCAATGTTATCCTCAGTTCTCAGAAGTGAAAGAGCTGTTCAGGTTAACATTGTAATAATGAGAGCATTTGTTAAACTAAGAGAGATTCTATCTACACACAAAGAACTTGCTCAAAGGTTGAAAGAACTTGAATTGAAGATAGAAACACACGATGAGCAGATAATTGCAATATTCGAAGCTATAAATCAGTTGTTAGCACCACCTGAACCAATTAAAAGAAAAATCGGTTTTGAAGTAAAAGAGAAAAAAGGGAAATATGTTACCAAGTAAAGAAATCCCATCCTGTAAAAGATTCAGCGGCTATAAACCCTGTTTTCCAGATCACGATTGCTGGGAAAATGGATGCAAGGATAATATTCCGATTGGAACAAAGATTTTAATTATAAATCTTGATGCTATGGGAGATGTGCTGATGACAACTGCTCAGCTTACTGCCTTGAAAACAAAATTTCCGAAATCAACTATCTATTGGGTTACAGAAAAGAATTCGACTGCTTTGCTTTTCAATAATCACTTTGTTGATCACGTTTATCCTTTCGATGCAGAATCAATTTTAATTTTAAGCCAGATGAAATTTGATTATGTAATGAATGTTGATAAATCCCAAAGTTCCTGTGCATTGCTTAATTCAATAAATGCAAGACATAAACTCGGTTTTGGATTGGATGAAAACGGAAAAATAATTCCTGTTAATGAAGGAGCCTATTATAATTATAAGCTTGGAATGGTTGATCATTTTAAATTCAAAGTGAACCAGAGAACAGGACAGGATTATCTTGCAGAAACTTTTGAAGTTGATTATCAGCGTGATGAATATGTTTTCAATTTTACTGAAAGTGAAAAGAAGTTTATTCAGAACTATAAAAAAGAAGTTGGAATTTCAGAAGATGATTTCGTTGTAGGATTTAACACCGGTTGCTCAAATCTTTACCCTAATAAAAAAATGACAATTGATCAGCATATTTATCTGATTGAAAAACTACTTGGAAAAAATAAACCTGCCTTGCCGGCAGGCAGGTATAAGATTGCTTTGTTGGGCGGCCCTGAAGATACTGAAAGAAATGAAAAAATTTATATAGAGTTCTGGGGAAAAATTATAAATACTCCAACTACACATGGTTTAAGAAAAGGTGCGTGTTATGAAAACATTTCTGATGTTGTAATTACCGGAGACTCTTTTGGAATGCACCTGGCAATTGCATTAAAGAAATATGTAATATCATGGTTTGGTGTTAGCTGCTGGACAGAAATTGATTTATATGAAAGAGGTGTAAAACTATTTCAGAGTGATTTATTTTGTTCACCTTGTTGGAAGAAAGTTTGTCCTTATAATCTTGAATGTATTTCGATGATTGATCTTGAAAGGATCATTAAGGAAGTAGATTTTTATTTTGAAAAACATCACTCCCCTGCTTCCAAATGAATCTCTTTTCTTTTGCAAAAAGAATAAATCGTCCTTTAATACTTGACGGGGCTATGGGAAGTATGCTTCAATCGTTGAAGGTAAAAGCAAAAGGATCTTTATGGATGTCTAATGCAAATATTGAATCTCCTGAAAGAGTTATTGAAGTTCACAAAGAATATATTGCCGCAGGGGCAGATATAATTACAACAAATACTTTTAGGACAAATCCAGCAGCATTAAATGAGTTTTCAGAAATAGACCAAAATAAATTTGTGAAAGAGAGTGTTGCATTAGCACTCCAAGCACGAAAGGATTTGCCTATTCTAGTTGCAGGTTCAAATGCTCCAGCAGAAGATTGTTACCAGGAAGAAAGAACTATATCCAAAAAAGAACTTATTTATAATCATCATAAACATATTGACCTATTGATGAGCGCAGGATGTGATTTTATTTTGAATGAAACACAAGGTCATTTGGATGAAATAAAAATAATATCACAGTATTGTTACAAAGAAAACATTCCTTGGGTAATGAGTTTCTTTTTTAGTAATGATTTAAAATTGCTATCTGGAGAAAGTTTATTTGAAGCTGTTAAACTTATTCTTGATTATAAACCACCTGCTATCGGATTTAATTGTATTGTGCCCGAGACTTTCAAAAAAGTGTTGCCAAGAATTGATGAAAATTATAACTGGGGTTTTTACCTCAACTGTGGAAGCGGAAACTACACTGATGAGATAATCAAATGCGGTGTTTCGCCAAAAGAATATATTAAGCATGTTAAGTCATCATTAAAGAAAAAACCTTCATTTATTGGCTCGTGCTGCGGTTCATCTCCAAATCATATAAAAGAAATAAAAAGATTACTTGATGGAAGAATTAAAAGTTAAAGCTCCTGCAAAAATAAATCTTGGTTTGCATGTTGTTTCTAAAAGAGACGATGGTTATCATAATATTGAAACTATATTTTATCCTATTAAACTTTATGATATCCTTACCTTTAAAAAAACAAGTAGCTTCAGGTTCAGCTCTGATAGTAAAGAATTAAGTAAATCTTCAGATAACCTTATCATCAAAGCTAAAGATCTTTTAGAAGAAGAAACAAAACTAAAACTTAAAGTTCATATTCATCTTGAAAAGAATATTCCAATTGGTGGAGGGTTAGGTGGAGGAAGTTCAGATGCTACAATAACTCTTATTAGCTTAAATAAATTTTTCAGCTTAAAAACAAGTAAAGAAAGATTAAAAGAATTAGCTTTTCATCTTGGTTCCGATGCTCCATTTTTTTTGAATCCAAAAACCAGTTATGCTTCTTCAAGAGGTGAGAAATTAGAAAGGAAAAAACTTATAATTAATTATCCACTTTTAATAATAAATCCGGGGATTCATATCTCAACCAAATGGGCTTATAGTATTATTACTCCAAAAACACCAACTTTTAATTTAAAAGACCTTGAACAAAAAAATCTAAATGCTCCTCATAATTTATCAGATATTCTCAGAAATGATTTCGAAGAGATTGTCTTTAAGAAATACCCTGCGATAAAAAAGCTTAAAGAAGAATTAAATAATTCAAGTGCGCTGTTTGTTTTAATGTCAGGAAGTGGTTCTACAATGTTTGCTGTTTTTGAAAATAAAACTTTAGCTGAAAAAGTAATGAATAAGTTTAAATCAAAATACTTTAGTTTCTTACAAAACAGCTAATAAAAACTTTAACTTATCTATTCATTTTCTTCAATATCAATAGTTAGCAGACAGTACTTTCAGTTATTTCTACAATACTTCTGGATGCATTAACTCTAATATTGACACCAAAAGGAACGGTTACTTTATCTGTAACATGGCCATGCCTGAAGTTATAAACAACTGGAATATCTAACTTATCTACATAATCAGCTATTACTTCACCAGTAGTGAGAGTTTTCTTATCAGGATCAGGTTCATTACAATCTGTAAATGCTCCCAAAATTAAACCTGATATCTTTTTAAATACCCCCAATAATCTTAAATGGTTTAACATCCTGTCGACTCTATATGGTGCTTCATTAACCTCTTCAAGTAACAGGATTCTATTTTTTAATTCAGGAAAATATTGTGTACCTGCAAGAGATAAGAACGTAGCGAGATTACCTCCTATTAATCTTCCCTTTGCAACACCTTTCACTACCGGAAATATCCTTTCACTCCCTGGAAATTTTATTCTTCCAAACTTCTTACTTGAAGTCAGGAGTGCCCAGAACATTTCTTCTGTAAAATGACTGATTGAATTGTAAAAATCAACTGCAAGCATTGGACCTGCAAATGTTAACAAATTAGCTTTTTCTAAGAAAGCCATTTGTAAAGCAGTTATATCACTATAACCAACAAATATTTTGGGATTTCTTGCAACTAATTTATAATCAATTTTATCAAGTAATCTTGGTGAACCATAACCTCCTCTTGTACATATAACAGCTTTTACTTCCTTATCCCGGAACATTTCGTGAAGATCTTCAATCCTTTGAACATCAGTTCCTGCAAGATATCCGCGAGAAATACCAGAACTCTTTCCAACTTTTACCTCATAGCCTAAACCTTCAAGGTAACTTACTCCTTTTTCAATTTTGAATAAATCATTTGGTGCAGAAGCCGGAGAAATTATTCCGATAAGATCCCCTTTTTTTAATCGTTTTGGTTTAATAATATGCATTACATTTTAATAATTTTAATTGAAATATAAATTAAGAGTCTCAATGATACAACCTTATAGATAGTTGACAAGTATCAACCATAAGTTGTTTTTTACTTCGGCATAAAATATATTGTTTTGCGAGGTAATAAATAAGATTTCATAAACACTGTATTTTATTATTTATTTAATATTAAGGTTACAATTTCTTAACATAAACGTCTAACTTAATGCACGTGAATAAAAGCAAGGGAAACAGTGAGTAAGAAAACAATACTATATATTTGCGGCTCGATGAATCAGACAACAATGATGCATCAAATCTCAAAACATCTTTCTGAATATGATTCTTACTTCTCTCCTTATTATGCAGGTGGATTTTTAGGCAAAGTAGCTCAAACTCATCTTTTAGATTTTTCTGTTTTAGGAGGACAGTTCAGAGAAAGAACAACTAAATATTTAAAATCAAATGATCTTAATATTGATTTTGGTGGGAAACTTTTTGATTACGATTTAGTTTTTACCTGCAGTGATCTTGTTGTTCCCAAAAATATACTAAATAAAAAAGTAATCTTAATTCAGGAAGGAATGACCGATCCTGAAAATTTTATGTATTATCTCGTTAAGAAATTGAGTTTACCAAGATGGCTTGCCAGTACTTCTACAACAGGCTTATCTGATTGTTATGATAAATTTTGCGTCGCTTCAGAAGGATACAAAGATTTATTTATCAGAAAGGGTGTTAAACCGGAAAAAATAGTTATTACCGGAATTCCAAACTTTGACAATAGTAAACAATATTTAACTAATAACTTCCATTATAAAAATTATGTTTTTGTTGCTACTTCAGATATGAGGGAAACTTATAAATATGAAAACAGGAAAAAGTTTATTAAAAAAGCCCTTAAGATTGCTAATGGACGACAACTTATTTTTAAGCTTCATCCCAATGAACTTATTGAAAGAGCAACACAGGAAATAAATATGTACGCTCCTGGTGCTTTGGTTTTTTCAAAAGGTAGGATCGAAGAAATGATTGCAAACTGTGATGTATTAATTACAAGATATTCAAGTGTTGTTTATGTAGGGCTTGCCTTGGGAAAAGAAGTTCATTCTGATTTTGATATTAATGAATTGAAAAGATTATTACCTGTACAAAATGATGGAACTTCTTCTCACAATATAGCTTTGGTTGCTGAAAAATTACTGGAAACAGAAAAAGAAAAAGCATTAATCCCATTTAGAAAGAAACCTGCTTATGGATTAGGTAAACTCCTGCGAAAAATTAAGCAGAAAAGAAAATGGGTTAACGCTAAATCATAATATGGATTTAACAAATTGAAAGAAAAACAGAAAGAAACTAAAATACTTACTGTCATACAGGCAAGAGTCGGCTCAACAAGATTACCGAATAAAATCTTTCTTCCTCTTGCAGGAGAATCTCTTCTTTTCAGAATGTATGAGAGAGTTAAGCTTTCTGATTCTTCAGGAACTATTGTTATTGCAATTCCAAATGAACCATCAGATAAAACTGTTGAACAATTATGTATAGATAAAGAAATTCCGGTTTTCAGAGGAGATACTTATGACCTTCTTGACAGACATTATAAAGCTGCATTAAAATATAATGCCGATGTGGTAGTGAAAATACCATCTGATTGTCCTTTGATTGATGCAAAGGTGATTACAAAAGTTATAAATTTTTATTTAGATCATATAGAAAAATTTGATTATGTAAGTAACCTTCATCCTGCTACATATCCGGATGGAAATGATGTCGAAATAATGTCTATGAGGGCTTTGAAGAAAGCCTGGGAGAATGCTAAAAGAATTTTTGAACGTGAACATACTACTCCCTATTTCTGGGAAAACCGGGATCAATTTAGAATTGGAAACGTCAAATGGGAAACTGGATTTGATTATTCAATGACACACAGATGGACTATAGATTATTATGAAGATTATCTTTTTATAAAAGCAGTATATGATGTACTTTATCATCAGAATCCTTCTTTTGGAATTGATGATATTCTAAAATTAGTTTCTCAGAAACCCGAATTAATGAAAATTAATGAACTGTATGCAGGTGTTAATTGGTATCGAGATCATCTTAATGAATTAAAAACAATTTCTGCTGAACAAACTAAACAAGTGCAAGTTTAAGAGCAAGTTCAAGTCTTTTAACTTCTTGAACTTTGCATTTGAAGTTGAACTAAAAATCATATGAATAAAAAAAGTAATCCTGAACTTGAGAAAATAGCTTATAAAGTAAGAGAGCACATTATAAGAATGTCCACCGATGGAGGATGTTTTACGGGGGCTTCTCTTTCCTGCACAGACTTAATTGTTTACTTCTATTCAAATTTCCTCAATGTGGATAAAAATAATCTTAAAGACCCAAACAGAGATTATTTGTTTTTATCAAAGGGACACGATGTTCCTGCACTTTACGGAACTTTTGCTGAGCTTGGAATAGTCGAAAGGGAAAGATTAAGGAATCACTTGAAAACAAACGATTACATTTACTGGCATCCAAACACCAACATACCGGGAATTGAATATCATTCCGGTTCATTAGGTCATTTACTATCAGTATCAATGGGTGTTGCTATGGATTGTAAATTAAAAATGCAATCAAATAAAATTGTTGTAATACTTGGAGATGGAGAACTTAATGAAGGAAGCATCTGGGAAGGATTACTTATTGCTTCAGCATTAAAGTTAAATAATCTGATTGCTGTTGTAGATAGAAATGAATTCCAGGCAAATATAAGAACCGAAGAATTAATTCCAATTGAACCTTTAACAAACAAGTTTGTAGCTTTTGGATGGCAAACTTATAAATGTAACGGGCATGATTTTTCCGATCTTGAAAAAACATTTGAATCACTCCCCTCTCAACCTGAAAAACCTCAGGTTGTTATTGCATCAACAATAAGAGGAAAAGGTTTGCCGAGTATTGAAGCACGAGCAGACAGATGGTTTTGCAATTTTACTCACGATGAAGTTGAGCAGCTTTTACAGGAACTTTATAGTAAAGAAAAAACAGATCTTAAATCAGAAACATTAATTGTACGGTAATGAATTACGAACAAAAACTTTTAGAACTTATTAAAAAAAATGAACGCATAATTATACTAACTGCGGAGAATCGTGCGGCAATGAGAAATTTACCTGCTTTAATTGGCGATAGATTTATTGATGTTGGAATAGCTGAACAGACAATGGTTGGTATGGCAGCCGGATTAGCTTTGAGAGGGAGAATTCCAATTGTTCATGCACTTGCAACTTTTCTAACAATGCGTGCTTTTGAATTTATTAGAACAGATGTAGGAATAGGAAAACTTCCCGTAAAACTTGTTGGAGCTGTTCCCGGATTTCTTTCAGAAGCAAATGGACCAACACACCAGGCTATTGAAGATATTTCTATTATGAGAGGTATTCCTGGTATGAATATTTTCTGCCCCTCCGATGAAGTGGATTTATTAATTGGATTGGAAGAAGTTATTGAAAATCCAGATCCATTTTATATTCGTTACAACAATATGCAGTCCTCAGTTGAACATGAAACTAAATTTGAAATAGGTAAAGCTGAAGTTGTGTTTGAAGGAAGAGATGTTGTTATTCTCACCTATGGCATCTTATTAAAACAAGCGGTTGAAGCAACAGAAATTTTAAAACTTGAAGGGAAGTCTGTTGGTGTTATTAACTTAAGAACTCTTAAACCTATTGATAAAGAATTATTAATTAAAACTTGTAAAAATTCATTTCTTGTTGTAACACTTGAAGATCATTTTATAACAGGAGGTTTATATTCAATCTTAAGTGAAATTCTTGTAGAGGAGCAAATCATTTGTAAAGTATTACCCATTGGACTGAATAACAAATGGTTCAAACCAACTCTTCTTTCTGATGTGTTTGAATATGAAGGCTTCACAGGAGAAGCCATTTCAGAAAAAATAAATATCGAACTTGATAAAGCGAATTACCAGACAGTACAATATCTTTTTTAATAAAAGGAAATTCAAATGCCTAACTCAGTTAAATTCAATGAGAACTATCCTGATATAACGAAATCCAATCGGCTTTATGAGAAAGCTGTTGAGCTAATTCCATGTGTTACACAGACACTTGCTAAAGGACCATCTCAGCATATTAAAGGTGTAGCTCCAAAATATCTTGTTCGTGGAAAAGGTTCTCATGTTTGGGATGCCGATGGAAATGAATATCTTGATTACAATATGGCAATAGGCCCCCTTTCTCTCGGTTATGCTTATGATAAAGTTGATGAAGCAATTAAGGCACAGTTAAAAGATGGAATTACTTTTTCACTTATGCATCCGCTTGAAGTTGAAGTTGCTGAACTGATAAGCAAAATAATACCGAATGCAGAGTCAATCAGGTACAGTAAAACAGGTGCTGATGTTACTTCTGCTGCAATAAGACTTGCAAGAGCTTATACGGGAAGAGAAAAAGTTCTCTGCTGCGGTTACCATGGCTGGCACGATTGGTATATTTCTGTAACAGATAGAAATAAAGGAATTCCGGAAGCAGTAAAGGATCTTACATTTACATTTAATTATAATGATATTCAATCAGTTATTGATTCTATAGATTCTGAAACTGCTTGTGTAATTCTTGAACCATTTGTGTTTGAGGAACCAAAAGATAATTTCCTGCAAAAGCTTAGAGATGTTTGTTATGAGAATGGTGCCCTTTTAATCTTTGATGAAATGTGGACTGGTTTCAGAATTGCTTTGGGTGGTGCACAGGAATACTTTGGTGTTAATGCTGATCTTGCCTGTTTCTCTAAAGCTGTTGCTAACGGAATGCCTATCTCAATTCTTACAGGGAAAAAAGATATAATGCAGCTATTGGAAAAGGAAGTTTTCTTCTTTACAACATTTGGCGGTGAAGCATTATCTCTTGCTGCTGCAAAAGCAACTATAAATGAAATAAGAGAAAAGAATGTCCCTGCTTTTCTATCCAGGCAAGGTATGAAATTGAAATACGGTTATAACCAGATTGTTAATGAACTCGGGATTGATTACTCAAAGTGTATTGGTTACGATTGCCGTTCAATCATTACTTTTGATCAGATCAAATCAGGTCAAAATCCTCTTGAGATGAAATCACTTGTTCAACAGGAAATGATAAAGAGAGGTATATTATGGAGTGGGTTTCATAATATGAGTTTCTCCCATTCAGATGAAGATGTTGAATATACATTAAAAGCTTATCGTGATGTTCTTCAAATTTTAAAAGAAGCAGTTAATAAACAAGATATTAAAAGTTTCCTGAAAGGTGAGCCTGTTGAACCTGTCTTCAGGAAAACAAGTAACTTTAATACAAAACCGAAACAGAGAGAAAAAATTCTTGATGAGGTTAATAACAAATAATTATGGAAAACAATGAACTCTTTTCTCTCAAAGGAAAAGTCACGGTTGTTACAGGTGCTTTAGGTTTATTAGGAAAAAATCACTGTACCGCTCTCTCTGAAGCCGGAGCCAATGTTATTGTTGTTGATATAAATGAAAATGAATGTAAAAAGTTTGCCAAAAGCCTATCAACAAAAAGTATGGGATTCGGCTGTGATATTACAAATCCGGATTCTGTAAAGAAACTTAGAGATTTTATCTTGAATGAATTTGAAAAGATTGATGTTCTTGTAAATAATGCAGCTATAAATGATATGTTTGAAAATCAATCCGCAGCAGCTGATCAATCAAAGTTTGAGAATTATCCTCTGGATCTTTGGCAGAAATCTCTTGATGTAAATGTAACAGGAACTTTTTTATGCTCTCAGATTCTTGGGAGTGAAATGGCAAAAGCCGGAAAAGGAAGCGTTATTAATATTGCATCAACTTATGGTATTGTTGCACCAAATCAGTCCATCTATAAAAAAGAAGATGGAACCCAGAGCTTTTATAAATCTGCTTCTTATCCCGTTACAAAAGGGGCAATAATTTCTTTTACAAGATTTCTTGCTGCTTACTGGGGTAATAAAGGTGTCAGAGTAAATACTTTATCCCCGGGTGGAGTTGCGAATAAACAGGATGATTATTTTATAAATAATTATTCCAGTTTAACGCCCTTAGGCAGAATGGCTAAAACAACAGATTATAAAGGAGCAATAGTTTTTCTTGCAAGTGATGCATCATCTTATATGACCGGAGCTAATCTTATTGTTGATGGAGGATGGACAGCATGGTAATAGCATCTAAATTAAAGGAAAAAAATATTCATCTTGCTGATAAAGCAAAGAAAATAAAACTTGTCCTTACAGATAATGATGGAGTGTTAACTGATACCGGTGTTTTTTATTCGGATCAGGGAGAGGTGCTGAAGCGTTTTTCTATTCGTGATGGAATGGGAGTTGAAAGATTACGAAACCTGATGAAAATTGAAACGGGAATTATAACAGGTGAATTATCCGGATCTGTAAAGAAGAGAGCAGAAAAGCTGCAGATTAAAGAATTATATCTCGGTGCAAAGGATAAAGCTTCTCTTCTTAAAGAAATTTTAAATAAAAATAATATTAAAGGAGAGAACATCGCTTTCATTGGTGATGATGTTAACGACATTGAACTGATAAAATTGGTAGGTTTAACAGCTTCACCATCTGATGGAATGCTGGATGTTAGAAACATTGTAGATTATGTGTGTGAGGAGAAAGGAGGTCACGGTGCTTTCAGAGAGTTTGCGGAATTAATAATTGCTTTACGTATTGATTAGTTGGGGTTAACCTAAATAGGGATAGTATAGAAATGAGTTGGTTGGAGAGTAAAAAATAATTAAGATTTTTCAAACAAATTCTGAGGGTCACAATGAATTACGAAAGAAAAATTAAAGTTGGTAACCGGTATATAGGTGATGGTGAGCCGGTATTTATAATTGCCGAGATTGGCATTAATCATAATGGTTCTGTTGATATTGCAAAAAAAATGATTGAAGGTGCTTTATACGCAGGTTGTAATGCAATAAAATTCCAGAAGAGAACTCCTGAAATATGTGTACCGAGAGACCAGTGGGATATTGAACGTGATACTCCGTGGGGACGAATGGCTTATATTGATTATCGTAATAAAATGGAATTCAGCAAAGAAGAATTTGCAACCCTGGTTAGATTCTGTAATGAAAAAGGAATCCTCTGGTTTTCTTCCTGCTGGGATGAAGAATCTGTTGATTTTATTGAGAAGTTCGATCCTGTTTTATATAAAACTGCATCTGCCTGTCTTACTGATTCTGACCTTTTGTTAAGACACAGAGCATTAAATAAACCTGTACTGATGTCAACAGGAATGTCCACAAATGAAGAAATTGAATCCGCTGTTGAAATTCTTGGAACAGATAAACTTTTAATTGCACATTCAACATCTTCATATCCTTGTCCTGTTGAAGAATTGAATTTAAAAATGATAACTACATTAAAAGAAAACTATCCTAATACCCCGATAGGATATTCTGGCCACGAAGTTGGACTTGCACCAACCTGGGCTGCTGTTGCTATGGGAGCTTCTTTTGTTGAACGACATATTACTCTTGATCGTGCAATGTGGGGAACTGATCAGGCAGCATCAGTTGAGATTATGGGAATGGCAAGGCTTGTTTCCAACATCCGCGATATTGAAAAAGCTTTAGGTGATGGTATTAAGAAAGTTTACAATAGCGAATTGAAAAATCTTCAGAAACTGAGAAGAGTGAAAACACTCACTAATGAAGTGCAGGTATAGAGGTATATGGTATAAGGTATAAAAGAGCATTCGCCCTATACCCTATACCTTTATACCCATATATTAAAATACATTATAGCTCATTTATTATGCTTGAGAACACATTAAATTTATTAATGAATTTCATTTCGAATTACTTCAACAACCTTTCAACTGCTGAAGCTGTTTCAATGATTATAATCATTTCAGCTTCATTGTTTTTTATAATTCTTGAAAGGATTGTTCCATATAATGGAGGACAAAAAATAATCCGGGAGGGTTTCTTTAATGATCTCGCACTTTATACAATCGCACAGAGTTATATCCTAAGCATTATCATTTTTGGTTATATAATTTATTTTGTAGATCATTCTACCGATTTATCAAGATTAAAATTATTTGCTAATGTTCCAATCTGGCTGCAGCTTGTATTTTTTACTATTACTCACGATCTCTATATCTACTGGATGCACAGGTTTCAGCATAATAATAAATTCCTGTGGAGAATTCATGAAGCACATCATTCACCAAGAAAAGTTGATTGGCTTTCAGGTTCCCGTTCTCATGCATTTGAAATTCTAATTAACCAGACAATAGAATTTGCACCAATAATTCTTCTTGGCTCACCTTCTGAAGTTATTGCATACAAAGGAGTAATTAGCGCTATTTGGGGAATGTATATTCATTCAAATATAAAAATTAACACTGGAAGACTTCTGTTATTTATCAATGGTCCTGAAATGCACAGGTGGCACCATGCTGATAAAAATGAGGAAGCTTACAATAAAAATTTCAGTACGAAGCTGGCAATATGGGACTGGATTTTTAGAACGGTATATTTCCCTGATAAAAAATTTGTTCAATATTACGGCTTATCTGATATAAATTTTCCAAAAAATTATTTTATTCAATTTCTTTTTGCATTCCGGAAATTCAGCAAAGAAAATTAATATTACTTTCTTTTGCTTTTAAAAAGTTGTTATGATATTAGTGTTTACTAAGAGAGAGGAAGAAAACTATACAAGAAACTAATAGTATAAGTATGCAGATCCCATCCGAAATAAAACCTGTAATTGAAGAAATTGTTGCTGCACACAATGAGCAAAGAATAAAGACATTAAAATTCAGTAACCCAACTATCTGGCAGATTATTGATGAACCTGAGCCAGAGACAAAAAAAATTTATATCCAGATATTACCGAAGAAGAGGCAGTCAAATTAAGAATTGATTTTGTATGCTGGATCACCAAAACCATTTAGCTGACTTCATTAACATAAAAATATTCCTGATGCTTTTCACCTCTCTAAATTTTAATATTCATCCCTTAGAAACGTTCTTATATAACTTACAATCCTAATTATTTGTATTTCAGAAAGTGTATGAGCATACTTCGGCATTAAAACCGATTTATTCATACTTTCTCCGCCTGATGTAATAACTTGTGTAAGATATGAATCAGCTAATTGCGAGATATAGCTGCTGTCAGCAAAGCTGTGAGGTTTGGGATTAAGGTTATATGAATTAAATCCGTCTCCTTTTCCTTTTGTTCCATGGCAAATAGAGCAATAGTGCTCAAATAACCTTTTACCTTCACGTTCGTCATAATTATATAATGTCCAAATATTATCTTTCTCCTCATACATAACAGTTTCTGCTTTATCCAAACTTGAATCCGGAACAGCCTCATTTGTTATATTATTCTTTTCGGGTTTGCAAGCTGGTAAAAAAACTGCTACAAATATAATTAACAATAATTGTGCGAAATATATTTTCATTATTAATCCGTTTCTTTGAGAGACATAAGAAAAGTCGTAATGTCAAGTGCATCCTGTATGGGCATTCCAGTACGTGGTTCTATTGTTTTAGGTTTATATTTCTGTGGATTCATTAACCAATTATAAATCCAACCCGATTTTAATCTGCTTCCAGCCTTATCTAAAGGAGGACCAACATAACCTCCCTTTCCTTTAATTATATGACAGCTTTGACATCCATATCTCTCAAAAAAAAGACCAGATCCTCTCTCCTCCGATTTTGTATCAGGGATCCAATTTACAGGAATTGAAAGACTGTCATCAAGGAGAGTAACGTTAAAGTAATTAATCAGAATTTCTACTTCCTCTTTCGATATAAATAAATTAGGCATTCGTTCTTCAACAATAGGACGAATTGAGTAAGGCAGTTTGAAATAACTGCGCAGCCAGTCTGTTTTAAGCTGACTGCCAACAATTGTTAAATCAGGTGCAATAGCTCCATCGGAATTATTAAGTGAATGACATTTTAAACAGGCATACTTATTAAAGATTCTTCCTACCTCACCCTGCAGCGAGATCTCATGTTTTTTATCAGTCTTATGAATAAAATTTACCGGCAGTTTCTCTTCTTTTAATGATAGAAGATAAGCCGTAATTGCTTCAACTTTACTTTTAGTTAAATTATACTGAGGCATTCGTGTATTACCGCCAAATTCTCTTGGTATGCGGACTTTATTTTCAATATAATCATAAACTGTATGAGTAACATTGGTTTTCCCCCAATCTATTTGATAAATCTTTTTGCTTCCTATTTCTGTCAAATCGGGTCCGGTATTTTGGTTTATTCCCTTTGCAGAAAGTTGATGGCAGCCACTGCAGTTATATTTATTAAAAAGAGCTAAACCTTTTTCATAAAAATCAGCTAACGGAATATGAACACTGCCGGTATCTTCTTCAGCATCCCAATCTACAAATTCAGAAACCATATAAGCAGTAACTGCTGCAACTTCTTCATCACTGAAACCATATTGAGGCATTTCAACTTCGGGTTGCAACCTTTTAGTATTTTTTAAATAATTGTAAATCCAAATATCATTTGTTTTTGAAGCAATCTTCAATAGATCCGGAGCGAGCTTTCCTCCCTTACCTTCTATGGCATGGCAGCTTATACAACGCGCCTCGCGAAAACGAGTCTGCCCTAACGTTATAAAATCTTCTTTATTTTTATTTTTATTATAAACTTCGGGAAGCGGTTCAAGTGTAACTCCATTCCGGAACGATTTGAAACTCAATAAAAAATCTGTTAAGATTTTTGCTTCCAGGTCGGTTAAAAGAAAGTTAGGCATTTTTGTATCAGGTTGAAATTTCACCGGATTTTTCAACCAGTTTACAAGCCAGTTGCTATCAATAATTTTACTACCTATACCGTCCAACGCCGGGACAAAGTTTTTTTCAGCTTCCGGTATATTATGGCAGCCTGCACAATTTAGATCTGTTATAAGTTCTTTACCAAAATTAAGAAGATGTGTAGAGTTAAGATTTTCATTTATATGACATTTGCCGCAAGAAGACTGAATATATTTCTTGGGCAAGAGAGGACGATCCCAGAATTTAGTCGGCAGATGGACTTCTTCATACTCTGTGGCTAAACCTTGTCCTTCATGGCAAATTGTGCAGCCGAATTTTTCAATATCGTGATAAATTTTTGAATGCTGTTTGAAAGGTTGCCCTGCCGTTTCTAATTTGCTGTTATCAATTCCTAAGTGACAGGTTACGCATCTGTCAATTCTATCTAAATCTCTCACCCATATTTGCTTTAGTCCGATTGAAACCGGTTTTACTTTTTGCGGAAGTTGTTCAGCAGTTTCATTGAAATTATTTTGAATATCTCTCCAATCTTTAAAGTAATTTTTAAGCGGCGAGATTGCTAATGTAAGAAGAAATATTATACTTACTGCTGCATATAATTTTTTTAATCCATTTATTTTCATATCTACCTTATTTGATTATTGCGTGTCACGGCCATACCCAGTTCCATCCCGGCCCTCTAAAATATGTACCTATAATAATCAGAAGAACCGATACAAATACAAACCATGTCATTATCCATTCCGCCAAAGATAGATGGGCTAATGCATTTATAAAAACATTTTCTTTTTTTATGAAATACGGTGAAACTGCTAGAATATATATCAATAAAGTAGGAATGGCGATAGAAAATGCATCAAAAAAAATCATTAAAAGAAAAAATAAAAAAATGGAGGAAGAAAAGATAACAAATGTTTTTTTCGGTTGGTCGTTCCATAACCCGGAGCGTTTTATATTGATATCGAAATAAGGAATTACAATGAGTGCTATTAATACTAAAAGAGGAATTAAAACCCCGGCGACAACCGGCGGAAATATATGTAGCAGTTCCTGAAGCCCTAAAAAATACCAGGGGGCTTTTGCAGGATTAGGAGTATTTTGAAGATTGGCTAACTCTTCCAGAGGTGCATCAAAAAATAGTGAAATTAATGCTAATACAATAACTACTAATTGAAAACAAATTACTTCACGGATAATCAGGTTTGGAAAAGTCATGACCAATTTTTCATCCGGTTTTTCCAGTTCATATTTTACCGGGGTTCTTTCAGGAATAATTGCCAGCCGCTGTGGAACTTCTTTTGAATCGGTTGATATCTCAATTTCAAATTGTTTTTCATTCGTCATAATAAACCGCCATCTTTTCTTATTCTCCAAAAATGAAAAGCTATTAATAGTATCATAACTAATGGAAGGACAACACAATGCAGTACGTAAAAGCGTACTAATGTATATTCTCCAATTTCATTCCCGCCAAGCAGCAGAAACCGGATTTCTTTCCCAGCAACCGGAATGTATTGAACTATATTAGTACCGACAGTCACCGCCCAATATGATAATTGATCATATGGAAGAAGGTAACCAGTATAACTAAGAAGTAGCGTGCTTACTAATAAAACAATTCCTATAATCCAATTAAACTCACGGGGAGGTTTATAAGCTCCTTTATAAAATACTCTAAGCATATGCAGAAAGACAGATATTACCATCAGATGAGCAGACCAACGATGCATATTGCGTAAAAAACTTCCATTAGACACTACATATTCTAAGTCCTTCATATTTCTATATGCATGCGGTATTGCAGGCTGATAATAAAGCATTAATAGTACACCGGTTACAATCAATACAAAGAACAAAAAGAAACTTATCATTCCAAGGTAGAAAGTATAAGAAAATTTTATTGCACGTAACCTTACTTTTACAGGGTGAATGTGAAGAGTTAAACTATTAAATATTACCAGAGACCTGTCAAGGTTTGTTGAGAGGGGAAGTTTAGTTCTGAATACTGACTGCCAGAATTTTGTCTTAGCCAAATTATTTAATATTTTCATAAAATCCTCGAAAAGAATCGTTTTATCTAAATTGCTTCGTTAGTAAAAAAGATTTATTTTATTTTTATCCGATACTGGCTGATTAAACTTTAAGTATCATTTCATCTTCGGAAACTTTTTCTCCCGTATTAATAACAAGTTTATCATCTTCCAATTGAACACGGTATTTATCTAGTGTACGAGGAGCCGGACCCTGTAAAACTTCACCATATTTGTTAAATAAACTACCATGGCAAGGGCATGATATAACTGCAGCAGAATTGCCAGCCGCTCCTATATCATTCCATTTAGTGGTGCAGCCTAAATGCGTGCAAACAGCAGAAAGTGCATAAAAAGAACCTTGTTCTTCCCTTACTACAAATGTTCTTTGTTCAGGTTCAAATATTACTGAATTTGGTTGAATACTATTTATTGGTCCTATTTTAAACACTTTGGGTATTTCTAAAAGAACATTCGGAGTAAGATATTCGAAAGTGACACCAATCCCTCCTAATACTACGATCCCTGTTGCGGTATTCCCAAGTGAAATTAAAAATTTTCTTCTGTTTATTTTATTTTCACTATTTGATTTTTTCATACCAGAATTATTCTTTTCCATCATTTAAATTCCTTTTTCTTATACAAGTTCTGGTTCGAGATAAAATGACTGCATTGTTATTGTGCCTGTGGGGCAACGTTTTGTACATAATCCGCAACGAATACATATTTCTTCATTTTTAATCAGTACCATTCCTTTTTGATTGAACAATTTATCTATCTCATAAAAATCATTATCAAAATAAGTTTCAACCGGTTTAAATTTTATATTTTGTTTAGGAATTATCTGAATACAATTTTCAGGGCAGATATCAGAACAGCCACCACACAATATACACTCTGTTCCAAGTTCTGCATCCCCTTCAAAAATTGTATTTTCCCAGCATCGAAGGCACCGGCTTGCTTCCTGCTTTGCTAAATTTTCATCGTAACCAAGTTCAACCTGAGCTATACCAACTCTACGTTCAATCGGCAGTACTGGTATTGGCTGCCGGTGAATTTGTGTGTAGCCTTTTATCGGATAGTAGTTATATGTATCGAAACATTTAACTTTAATTTCGTTGGGAGCCGTTTTATTGCCTGATAAATATTCATCAATAGACCTTGAAGCCAGGCGTCCATCGGCAATAGCCATTATAGCTATCCTTGGTCCAAACACCGCATCACCACCCGCGTAAATTCCTTCAGCAGTGGTTGCAAGGTTTTCTTTATCCACTTTTATGGTTCCATACTCAGTTAGTTCAATTCCATCATGCGGATTAATAAAGTTTAG
>MHAF01000051.1:0-3280 GCA_001802865.1 Ignavibacteria bacterium RBG_16_34_14 | reverse complement strand
AATAACAGAATCAGCTTCAATTAACCGTTCACTTCCTGGTGCAAACTGAGGATTAAACCTGCCTTCTTCATCATATAGAGAAGCCACATCCATTATTTCAACTGCAGTGATTTTACTGTTTTTAGTAATAATTTTTTTAGGTCCTACAGAATTATGAATTGAAATCCTTTCTTCTAGTGCCTGGTCAATTTCTTCATCATCAGCCAGCATTTTATTGAACGGTTCAAGCACAACCATATCTATTTTTTTAGCACCGAACCTAACTGCAGATCGGGCAACATCTAGCGCTGCCGTTATATCTGAAGAAGCAAGTGGTTCAATTTTTTCCTGTCTAACTGCAGTTCTGGCAACATCAAAAGCAACATTACCTCCACCGATTACAACAATTTTTTCTCCCAGCTCAATCTTGTAACCCATATTTATATTAAGAAGATAATCAACAGCATATAAAACTCCGTCAGTATCTGCACCCTCAATATTTAATACCCGGTTTTTATGTGCACCAATGGAAAGGAAAATTGCTTCATAACCGTTATTCCTTAAATCATTCAATGAAAAATCGCGTCCTATTTCTTTATTCAATTTAAGTTCAATACCAAGGCCTAAGATTGCATTTATTTCAAGTCTTATTAGTTCTCTCGGGAGGCGGTATTCCGGAATACCTAATCTCAACATTCCTCCAGGAACAGAATGTTTTTCAAAGACCGTTACATCATATCCTTTTAATGCAAGATCGTGAGCACAGGAAAGTCCTGCAGGACCGGCGCCAATAACAGCAACCATTTTGTTTTTCTTTTTTATCTTAGGTTTTATACTTTCCTGCATTCTTAAAATATCAATCATACTCTCAATACCGAAACGCTCAGTAACAAATCTTTTCAGTGCTCTAATAGCTATCGGCTCGTCAAGTTTGCCCCGACGGCATACATCTTCACAGGGAGCTGCGCAAATCCTTCCACAAATTGATGCAAACGGATTAGGCATACGGGCAACTTTGTAAGCTTCTGCATAATTTCCTTGTGCAATTAAATTTACATACCTTCCTGCTTCAGTTTTAACAGGGCATTCAGTCATGCATGGGAAATTACTCTCAAGCCATTCTTTATCTAGATAGTTTTTCTCAATAATCTGCATTTAAGATAAATCGCTGTTTAACGTTTAAGATCAAAATTCTGAGTTACAGAATCATCTTTCGGAACAGTTATTTCAACAGACTGCTCCTTCAGTTTTTCATGCCATACTTTTAAGGTATATTTTCCCGCTGGAACATTTTTAATTGTATAATTGCCATTTTTATCACTTACGGCAAAGTATGGAGTTTCGAGAACCAGGACATAAGCTTCCATTTCGGGATGGACGTTGCATAACAGAACAGAGACACATCCAGGTTTATTAAATTCATAAAAACGGGATTCACCTTTGGGCCAGGTACCAAGGTTAAATTTATCAACGCAGTTGTCAGGCGAAAAAACATTGTGTAATACATCGTCACTATTTTTGAAACCTATAGTTGTTCCCTTTAGAACCGGTAAAACATGAGGAATAAATACAAGATTTTTTTGATCCATTTGTGCATGTTCTTTTGGAGGCTGAAAGGTTTTACCTTCAATTTTCTGTATATATATGACTGCATTGCCATTATGTTTTCTTCCTTTTGCCGTAATCTTACCTTGAATATCACCGGCTAATAAATTCTCTGGGATACCAATAAATAACATTAGACAAATCAATCCAAAAGTTTTCATATATCCTCCTTCTTTAAATAATCTTATAAATTTAATTCGCATTATGCGAAAAGTTGCTTACTGAGTATTCGACTGATGTTGCTCACCCCTTTGTCCCCCGACCTACCGAGGGATTTAAGGGGTGAGTATTTATGTAGTCTCTTATATAGTGATGGCTATGCCATTAGTTTTTCGTTTTCTGCATAGCATCAGTTATTTAAATGCCAAAATTGATCTGAAGAACGAAACTATCTTGTTTTTTATTCGCTTCATCAAGAAATTTTTTAAATTCAAGAATAAATTTGACGTTAGCACGTATTATTACACTGATTCCAGGAATAATAGAATTTACCGGCTCTACTGTATCGGAATCGGTATCTCTGTCTTCCCATTCATAACGTACAAGTCCAATCAACCAAGGGAATAAAACATAATTCCCTTGTGCATAATAGACTAAAGATTTTCTCTTTTCTGTATCAGGAATGTCAGAGTTCATTAACATAACAGTTGCATTTACAATAAAACGTTCAAACCAAAAGTCAATGTCTCCACCATAGATAGTGAAATCTTCATCATCGCTTCCTACCCGGGAAGCTACACCTTTATAGAAAAAAGCACCAAGTGTTAGCGAGTTATCTATATAAAATTGAGATGTTTCACTTCCACTTCCTTCGGTTCCACCAATCTCTCCGAGTCCTCCAAATTTATAAGTTGCTCGTCCATAAATATCCTTCTCTTTATTCATATCTGAGATACCTTGTCCATTAACAACACCGATACGATATGTAAAACCACCGCTTCCTCCGGAAGAATTTCCGGCACCCCAAAGTTCAACTCCAACTTTTTCATCACGAAATCGCCATCTATTGCGGCTCCTGAAACTTGCAATATTATAGTGATTCCTAGTAAGTCGTAAAGAGTTTGGAGTAGGATCAGCATTGACCATTCCAACACGGAGATGCAAACCCGGGCTATGATCATATTGCAGTGCAAATGGAAATGCAATCTCGATTTCGTTGTTTTCGTTCTCAAATTCTACTTCACCAAAGAATGAAAAATCCTCACCAATTGTACCTCCGTATAATACTTCAACCTCATGAGGAATTTCAAAACCCCACTTTACATTAGCTAAAGCATCATAATTAATTCTTCCTATTGCAAGGGCAGACAATGGTGATGTTCCTGGAATATCAGCGGGCCAAATAGCATCGGGCCAAACCCTTTTGTAACCCTCAGAGCCCAAACTGACCGGCTCTTCCTTTCGATAATTTTCATCTCCGCCAGGATAACGGTAACCATTATTCCTAAATGCTTCACCAAATGCATTGAGCATTGGAAATGCATAATGACAGGTACTGCAGCTTGTTTGATATTTCCTTGAGAAGGATGGAATACCGTAACTATCAACAGTAAAAAGTGTGATCAGAAAAGTTATGATTAAAATTGAGTATAAGAAATTTTTCACATTTACCTCCAGTGAATAATTTTGGTTTTATTTGTTTAGAATTGACATTTTAGGATATCTCAATTTTGATTAGTATCGCAAGGACTGTGCC
>MHAF01000050.1 GCA_001802865.1 Ignavibacteria bacterium RBG_16_34_14 | reverse complement strand
TTTATGCAAGGATTGGAAAAACAATCTGCTTCCAGTGCGGTAAAGAAGTTAAGAAAGCAACAACAACAACTGTAACCCAATGGCTTGAAGAACAGCAGGAAGGTGTAAAATTCTATCTTGGGTTTCCTCTTCACACTCATGAAGGTACAACAGTTACGCAGGAAGTTGATCTTCTTAAGAAGAGAGGATTTTTCAGACTATTCTTTAATAAAGAACTTCTTGATCTGAATGAGGATAATTTCTCACTTCCCAAAAATAAAAAAGATATAAAGGTAGTTGTTGAAAGATTCAAAGTAACAAAAGTTGAGATTCGTGCAAAGCTTGCCGATTCAATTGAAGTAACTTTTAAAGAGGGGGAGAACAGGCTTGTTCTTATAAATGCTGATACAAATGAATTAAAAGAATTCAACAAGTTTTATGAATGCTGTGGAATAAGATATGAAGAACCGGAACCGCGTTTCTTCTCTTTTAATAATCCTTTTGGTGCTTGTCCTGTCTGCCAGGGTTTCAGTAAGACAATCGGCATAGATATGAACCTTGTTGTACCAAATCCAAACTTAAGCTTAATGGATGGTGCAATTGCTCCTTTCAGAACAGCAAAGTTCAGTCACTATCTTCGCGATCTTATTCAGAATGCAAAGCAATTTAATATTCCAATTAATATTCCATTTAAGGAATTAAATACTCAGCAGGTTTCATTATTAAGAAAAGGCTTCGGTTCATATAAAGGCATAGACAGATTCTTTGAGAAGCTCGAAGAAAAAATATATAAAATGCACTACCGCATTTTATTAAGCAGGTACAGAGGTTATACAAACTGCACTGCGTGTAAAGGCTCGCGATTAAGAAGAGAAGCATTACAAGTTAAGATTGCCGGCAAATCAATTTATGAAGTTGTTCAACTGCCAATAGAGAAATCATTAAAATTTTTTGAAGAGCTTCACCTCTCTGAATATGATATGATGGTGGGAGAAAGAGTGTTGAAAGAAATTATCAAACGCCTTACCTTCTTAAACAACGTTGGTATAGGATATCTTACTCTTGAAAGATTAAGCAGCACTTTATCCGGTGGAGAAACACAAAGAATCAATCTTGCTACTTCGCTCGGTTCTTCTTTGGTCGGAACTTTATATGTTCTTGATGAACCAAGCATCGGGCTTCATCCAAGAGATAATTTAAAGCTTATAAATCTTCTTAAGAACCTTAGAGATATTGGTAACACTGTTCTTGTTGTTGAGCACGATCCCGAAATGATGAAGCATGCAGATATCTTAATTGATATGGGACCAAAAGCCGGAATAAACGGCGGAGAGATAATAGCAAGAGGTACTTATGAAGAGGTAATGAATAACCCTGACTCTTTAACAGGAAAATATCTTTCAGGGAAAATAAAAATTCCGATTCCAAAAAAAAGAAGAATAAAAAAGACAAAAGATATTGAGATAATTGGTGCCGCAGAGAATAATCTTAAAAACATAAATATTACCATTCCTCTTAACAGGTTTGTTGTTATTACGGGAGTAAGCGGTTCGGGAAAGAGCACCCTTATTCATGATGTTTTATATGGAGGTATTGCAAAGTATTTTGGTTTCGCTCCTTCAAAGGTAGGAAGGTTTGATGATATAAAAGGAGGACAATATATTGATGATATTGTAATTGTTGATCAGTCTCCGATTGGTAAAACTCCACGCTCAAATCCTATAAGTTACATTAAAGCATTTGAAATTATAAGAGATATTTTTGCTTCTACTCATCAGGCAAAAGCAAGAGGATATAAACCGGGATATTTCTCTTTCAATGTTCCCGGAGGAAGATGCGAAACCTGCCAGGGAGACGGTTTTATTAAAGTAGAAATGCAATTCCTTGCTGATCTTTATCTTGAGTGTGAAGATTGTAACGGAACACGCTTTAAGAAAGAGATTCGCGAGATAACTTACCGCGGTAAAAATCTTGTAGAAGTTCTTAATTTAACCGTTGATGAAGCAGTTGAATTCTTTAAAGGAAATGAAAAACTTGTAAAGCTTCTTCAGATACTTAAAGATGTCGGGCTTGGTTACATAAAGCTTGGTCAGCCATCAAACACTCTTTCAGGTGGTGAGGCACAAAGAATAAAACTCGCTTCTCATTTAACTGCTCAAAGAGAAAAGAAACATGCTTTATTTATTTTTGATGAGCCGACAACCGGGCTTCATTTTGATGATATATCAAAACTTCTTAACTGTTTTAATCTTCTTCTTGAGAGAAACAATTCAATTGTTATAATTGAACATAACCTTGAAGTAATTAAATGTGCAGATCATATAATTGATCTTGGTCCTGAAGCAGGTGAGAAAGGCGGGGAAGTTGTTGCTGAAGGAACTCCCGAAGAGATAGCTGCTAACGAAAACTCATGGACAGGAAAGTTTTTAAAGGAATATCTTGATTGATGTGAGATAAAGGTATAAGGTATAGAGGTATATGGTATATAGAAAATTCAATTATACCTTTATACTAATGAAACATAAATAAGTAATTAATTTCTCCACTAATAGAAATGAATAAAGCCTCTCATAAAAATTTTCCCTTTTACGGCTGGCTGGGATTATTAATAATTATTCTTTTCTGGATTCTCAACTGGTATTTAGATGGTTTAAGAACTCACTGGGGATTTTTTCCTTTGTGGCTGGGATATTCAGTTTTTATCGATGCACTTGTCTTTTCAAGAAAAGGTACTTCACTTATAAAAAGGAACTGGAAGCTATTTATAAGCTTGTTCTTAATCTCAATGCTAACCTGGTGGCTGTTTGAACTTATTAATTTAAGAACACAAAACTGGTTTTATGATGGCAAACAATATTTTACTGATATTGAATATTTCTTACTCTCATCTTTAAGTTTTTCAACTGTTATGCCTGCTGTATTTGGAACGGCAGAATTAGCAGGAACTTTTAAATGGATAAAAAATATTTCAATCAATAAGAAGATAATTCCTGACAATAAAACATTGCTGATCTTTTTTGTAGCAGGAATAATAATTTTATCTCTAATTATAATTTCTCCAAAAATCTTTTACCCGTTTGTATGGATTTCAATATTCCTTTTAATCGAACCGTTAAATGTAAAGTTAGGAAACAAATCTATTCTTAAATATATATCTGCTGGCAAATGGAGTCCTATATTTGCATTTGCAATAGGAGGTTTAATATGCGGTTTCTTCTGGGAGATGTGGAATTATTTTTCTTATCCAAAATGGAAATATTATCTGCCGGGTGTAAATGTTATTCAGATTTTTGAAATGCCTTTACCGGGTTATGTCGGTTATCTTCCTTTTCCACTCGAATTATTTGCTGTATATCATTTTATATCAGGAATCTTTAAAATAAAACAAGCGCAAACGTATATTCAACTTTCTTGAAAAAGGGGAAGGTCAAAGCTCTAATCATGCAAACATGCATTGAAGCCCTTTAAGATTTGGAAAATCCTAATCCAGAAATATTATTGGCAATTCATAATGATCTTGGTTCTTCCTATGTTTATTAAGAAATTTTTTCTATAAATTTCTTTTAGATATACAGTAGAATTTTATCACAGATGATTTTCTTAAATAGGACTAAGGAGTCTTGCCATTTTTAGTATTGAAGAAAAAAAGATTTTAACTAAGAAAGAAAGAGTAATTTCCGGGGAAATTACTGTTAATACAGATATTAATAATGTATGGGATGCATGGACTACTGAAAAGGGAATAAAATCTTTCTTTGCACCTGACAATTTAATTGAACTCCGTGTTGGTGGGAAATATGAGATACTTTTTCTTAGTAATGAAGAAAAAGGCAAGAAAGGAACTGAAGGTTGTGTAATTCTGGGTATTGAAAAAAATAAAATGCTTACTTTCTCCTGGAATGCTCCACCGGAGTTTCTGGTTGTTAGAGATCAGAGAACATTTGTAATTGTAAGATTTACTGAACTTGATGAGAGACATACACAAGTTAATCTTACTCATATTGGTTGGGGAGAAAGTGGTGAGTGGGATGCTGCTTTCGAGTATTTTAAAAGAGTTTGGATTAAAGTTGTTCTTCCAAGATTAAAATATAGCTTTGACGTTGGACCTGTTGACTGGAGTAATCCTCCTACGTTTAATTAATCTTCTTCATAAATTATTTTAACATGGCTTGGTTAATATTATTTATCGCCGGACTTTTCGAAGTTGCTTGGGCAATCGGACTTAAATACTCTAATGGTTTTACAAAGTTCTGGTGGAGTGTTTTTACAGTTGTCAGCATCATTATAAGTATGGGCCTTCTTGCTTATTCTTTAAAAGAACTCCCTGTTGGTTCTGCCTATGCTGTTTGGACCGGAATTGGTGCAGTGGGAACAGCAATTCTCGGAATTGTTCTATTCAATGAGTCTAAGGAATTTGTAAGAATATTTTTTATCTTTTTGATTATTGTCGGTATAGTTGGATTAAAAATTTTTTCAGGAAGCAGTAATGGCTAAGAAAAGCGCCGGACTTATAATGTTCATCTATAAAAACTCAGATTTAAAAATATTTTTAGTTCATCCCGGCGGACCTTACTTTACAAAAAAAGATGAAGGTTCGTGGAGTATTCCTAAGGGCTTAATAGAAGACAACGAAGATAAGCTTGCTACAGCTATAAGAGAGTTTGAGGAGGAAACAGGCTTGAAACCAACAGGTGATTTTATTTCGCTTGGGGAAATTATAATGAAAAGCGGAAAAATAATTTATGCCTGGGCATTTGAGGGTAAAGAAAATGTTAAATTTATTTTCAAGAGTAATTTATTTGAAATGGAATGGCCTCCCAGCTCCGGGAAAAAAGAAAAATTTCCTGAGGCAGATAAGTTTGAATTTTTTTCTATTGATGAAGCAAAGAAGAAAATTAATTCTTCACAAATTCCGCTGATTGACAAACTCATAAATCATCTAAGCCATAGGTTACATGTAAAGTCATAGACTTAGAAATCAAAAACAAATAATCGTATTTATTATGAAAAGCATTATTCTATTTTTAGTATCACTTATAATTATAACTGCCACATTTTTTATTGATATATCAGGAAACAGAGATGAGTTACCTATTGCTGGAAAATATACAATTGTAATTCATGGTGGTGCCGGAACAATTAATAAATCAATACCTGATTCTATAAGAGAAGGGTATGTAGCAGCTCTTTCAGAGGCATTAAGGATTGGAAAAGAAATTCTTGAAAAAGGAGGATCAAGTCTTGATGCAGTTGAACAGGTTATAAGATTTTTAGAAGATAATCCGATGTTTAATGCAGGAAAAGGTGCTGTTTATACTTCCGAAGGCACTCACGAGCTTGATGCTTCAATTATGGATGGAAGTAATCTTTCAACCGGGGCTGTTACTTTAATTAAGAGAGTTAAAAATCCTATAACACTTGCCAGATATGTGATGGAAAAAACTTCACATGTTTTATTAGGCGGTGAAGGTGCTGAAAAGTTTGCCGAAGAGATGGGGCTGGAGATTGTTCCTAATAGTTATTTTGATACTGAACCAAGATATCAGGAGTTTTTGAATGCTAAAGAAAAAGTTAAAGGCACTGTCGGCTGCATTGCACTTGATTTGAAAGGAAATCTTGCTGCTGGAACTTCAACCGGCGGCAGGACAAATAAAATGGTTGGAAGAATCGGAGATTCGCCTTTGATAAATGCAGGTACTTATGCAAACAATAAAACCTGTGCAGTTTCTGGGACAGGCGTTGGAGAAGAATTTATAAGGCACACAGTAGCTTATAACGTTTCAGCATTAATGGAATTTAAAGGAATGAATCTGAAACAAGCTGCTGATGAAGTTATATTTAAGATGCTTAAAAAGGATGATGGCGGAATAATTGCAGTTGATAAAGAAGGAAATTATACTACACCTTTTAATACTTCTGGTATGTATAGGGGGGTTGCAAATTCGGATGGGGTGTTTGAAGTTAAAATTTGGGAGTGAGTAGGTGTTGGGTGTAGGTGATTGATTGTATTCTATCGGCTGACAACCTGAGAAATATATCATTATAATGAAAGGGAAATAAAATGCT
>MHAF01000049.1 GCA_001802865.1 Ignavibacteria bacterium RBG_16_34_14 | reverse complement strand
AAAGAGGAAAGGTAAGAGATATTTATGATGTTGGAGAATACTATTTAATTGTTTCTACCGACCGTCTCTCTGCTTTTGATGTTATAATGCTTCAAGGTATTCCTTACAAAGGGAAAGTTCTTAATAAAATTTCTGAGTTCTGGTTTAATTTTACTGAAGATATAATCCCGAATCATCTTATAACAACAAATATAAATGATTTTCCCAACGAGTGTCATCAATATAAAGATGATCTTGATGGAAGAGCTATGCTTGTAAAAAAAGCTGAAGTTATTCCAATCGAGAGTATTGTCAGAGGATATATTTCAGGTTCAGGATGGAATGATTATTTGCAAACCGGAAGAATTTCGGGAATTAAACTTCCAAAAGGATTGCAGGAATCAGAAAAACTGCCCGAGTCGATTTTTACTCCCTCTACAAAAGCAGAAATTGGTTTACACGATGAGAATATTTCTCTTGAAGAAGCTGAAAAGATTGCTGACAAAGAAACTATTTTGAAAATAAAAAATACTGCCCTGAGAATTTATAAAGTTGTTTCAGAGTTTGCTTTACAGAAGGGAATAATCATAGCAGATACAAAAATGGAATTTGGTTTTTATGAAAATAACTTAATAATTGTTGATGAACTGCTTACTCCCGATTCTTCAAGGTTCTGGCCTCTTGATGGTTTTAAAAAAGGAGAAGCTCAGCAAAGTTATGATAAGCAGTTTGTGAGAGATTATCTTCTTTCTATTAAATTTAATAAACAGCCTCCTCCACCTCATTTACCTGACGAAATTATTAATATGACAAGTGAAAAGTATAGGGAAATCTTCAGTAAATTGACTGGTGAAAAAATCGAATAATGAAACCGGTTCAGATAAGAGTTATTGATAAAAAAAAATTATTTATAAAATGGGATGATGAAACTGAATCTGAAATTGGTCTGGAGAAATTAAGAAAGCGATGTCCTTGTGCCACTTGTCTGGCAGAAAGAGAAAAACAGAGTAAATCATATATTCCTATTTTAAATGAGAACGAGGTGAAAATTATAAATATTAACCAGGTTGGAAATTATGCAATAACTGTTACCTGGAAAGATGGGCACAACACCGGCATATATGAGTATCCGTTCCTAAAAAAACTTGCTGATGAAAAATAGAGCCACAATAAATGGTACTACCCAACCAATTAACAATCTTACGAATAATTCTTACCCCGGTTTTTTTATTTTTCTTTCTTTCTCCTGAACCGTTATACAAACAAATCTCTCTTGGTATTTACATTATTGCAGCATTAACCGACTGGTACGACGGCTGGCTTGCAAGAAAATTTAATTATATAACAAGCTGGGGAAAATTCTGGGATCCGCTCGCTGATAAAATCTTAACTTCTTCTGCTTTTATGGGTTTTGCAATTCTGGGAATTGTGCCATTGTGGATGGTAATAATTATTATACTAAGAGACTTTATTGTTACAGGTCTGCGTGCTTATGCTGATTATAAAAACATTTCTTTCCCAACAAGCTATTATGCAAAATGGAAAACCTTCATCCAGATGGCTTTTCTTTATTATTTGCTTTTGGTTTATACCGGAATGTACACAAAACAGATTTATACAGGGAATGAAGAACTCTTTTCAATTTTGATGAATGAATATTTTATTTACTTAACAATGCTAATAATAACTATTATTACTTTTCATTCAGGTGTTCAATACATATTTATGAACAGGATATTAATTATTAAACTTTTACGGAATGCAGATTAATTTTTTTGAAAAACTTATTGGTTCCGGTTTTTATACTGGATACATGCCTTTAACCTCAGGAACATTTGGGAGCCTGGTTGCTTTATTAATTTATTGGATTCCCGGATTTGAAAATCCATCTATAATTATTCCCTGTGTAGTTTTATTTGCTTCATATGGTATTTACATAGGGGGTAAATTTGAAAAAGCTTATGGAAAGGATCCTGCCGAATGTACCGTTGATGAGATTGTGGGACAATGGATTTCTCTTCTTTTTCTTCCCAAAACAATTTTAATTTCGTTATTTGCTTTTTTTGTCTGGAGATTATTTGATATTGTAAAACCTTTTCCTGCTAGAAGGTTGGAAAAACTCCCTGGTGGATTTGGTATTATGATGGATGATGTGGCAGCCGGTTTCTATTCTTTAATTTTAGTTCACATTATTTTATTTATTTTTAATATCGTATAATTGATTTTTAGAAAAATAACCGTAGCACAGATTAGTAATCTGCGCTGCGAAAAACTTTAAGAGAAGATGAAAGCACATATAATAACGATTGGTGATGAGATATTAATTGGTCAGACGTTAAACACAAATGCTGCTTACATTGGAGAGCGTCTTTCAAATATAAATATTGATGTAAGAACTTCTTCAGTTGTTGGTGATGATGAAGGCGACATTCTTAAAGAGTTTGATAGATGCTGGAAAAAGAATGACCTGCTGGTTGTTACCGGCGGACTTGGCCCAACTCATGATGATATAACAAGAAAATGTATTATTAAATTCTTTAAAACTGAACTGATTCAGAATAATGATGTGCTTGAGGATATAAAATTTCTTTTTGAAAAGAGAAAAAGAGAAGTTACAAAGGTAAATGTGGATCAGGCACTCGTTCCAAAGATAGCAAAAGTTATAAGAAATTCGCGAGGTACAGCTCCAGGAGCCTGGATTGAAAAGGATAATAAAATATTTATTGTTATGCCTGGTGTTCCGTCTGAAATGGAGAAGATGATGACATCCTATGTAATTCCTAATCTTAAAGAAAAACTTGGCGTTCCTGAATTTACAATTTTAAGGAAAACTATTTATACAACAGGAATACCCGAATCCACTTTATTTGAAAAATTGGGTGATATAGAGGAACTTCTTAATGGTGCCGGGCTTGCTTTTCTACCGAGTATATTTGGAGTTAAACTAAGGATAACTGTAAAAGAAAAAGATGAGGAAACTGCGAAAAATAAATTGAGCGAAGTTGAGCAGAAAATTATTAGCAAAGCTGGAAGATATATTTATTCTCGTGATGAAGAAGCTTTGGAAGCAGTTATAGGTAAATTATTAAAAGACCGGAATTTAAAATTAGCTGTGGCCGAATCTTGTACGGGAGGATATGTCTCTAATGTATTAACTAACATTAGCGGCAGCAGCGAATATTTTGAGAGGGGAATAATCTCTTACAGCAATGCCTCAAAAGTTGAAATCCTTAGAGTTAATGAGGATACACTAGCAGAATATGGGGCTGTTAGTATTGAAGTTGCAAGACAAATGGCTGATGGTGTAAAATCTATTGCGGGCGCAGATATTGGATTGGCAATTACTGGTATAATGGGTCCTGGTGGTGCAACTGCAGGAAAACCTGTTGGATTAGTTTATATTAGTGTCTGTGATGATAAAGTCTGTACTGCAAAAGAATTCCGATTCGGGGAAGATAGACTTTTAAATAAGCAGCGTACCTCTCAGGCAGCGCTCGAAATGCTGAGAAGACATATACTTGGAATTACTCAAGATGAATAGACTCTTTATTGCTCTTAATATTCCAAGGGATATAAAAGAAAAAATTATTTATCTTCGGAATTCTGCGGTAATAAATCCACAGGATTACCGTTGGGAAACCATAGAAAAACTTCATCTTACTTTAAAATTTATTGGTGAAGTTGAAGATAATCTTGTTGAGTTAATTAAAAATGCAATATCTTTTATTCCCAATTATAAAGCATTTAATTGCGGACTCAGTAAATTTGGTTTCTTTTATTCAGGCAAGATTCCCAAAATTCTCTGGCTGGGATTAAAGATTAATGAGGAAATTTTTGATCTTGTTAAGAGATTAGATGAAGAACTTGTTAAATTTGGCATTACGGAAGAGAAAAGGAAATTTAAGCCTCATCTTACCATAATGAGAGTTAGGAAAAAGTTAAATAAAAATTTTATAAACTGTTTTGAAAATTGTAAATTACCCGAAACAGAATTTACAGCAAATTCCGTTTCTCTTATAAAAAGCGAACTTCATTCAGATAGTTCCAGATACACAGAAATTAAAAACTATACCTTAATGGGAGGGAAATAAATGAGCACAGATATTGAACAAAAATTAAAAATCGTTGAAGATGCTATAAGCTCCATTGAAAAGACTTATGGCAAAGGTTCTATAATGAGGCTTGGTGATGGTGTGATTACCCCAATTGAATCAATACCGACCGGTGCTTTATCACTTGATTACGCACTCGGAATTGGTGGAATACCAAGAGGAAGAGTTACCGAAGTTTATGGTCCTGAATCTTCAGGAAAAACAACTTTATGCTTACACATTATTGCCGAAGCACAAAAGATGGGTGGTCTTGCAGCTTTCATTGATGCAGAACATGCACTTGATGTTAATTATGCTAAGAGGCTTGGTGTTGACACTCCAAACCTTCTTATTTCACAGCCTGATTATGGAGAGCAGGCACTTGAAATTACAGACACTCTTGTAAGAAGCAATGCCATTGATATAATCGTAATTGATTCAGTTGCAGCTTTAGTTCCCCGTTCTGAAATAGAAGGTGAGATGGGTGATGCTACAATGGCAGTTCAGGCCAGACTGATGTCCCAGGCATTAAGAAAACTTACAGGTGCAATTTCAAAATCAAAGACGGCTGTAGTTTTTATTAACCAGTTAAGAAGCAAGATTGGTGTAATGTTTGGAAATCCCGAAACGACTACTGGAGGAAATGCTTTAAAGTTTTATGCCTCTGTAAGATTAGATATAAGAAGAATTGCTGCTATTAAAGATGGAACTGAAGTCGTTGGTAACAGAACTAAAGTTAAAATTGTTAAAAGTAAAGTCGCGCCTCCATTTAAGGAGGTTGAATTTGATATTCTCTACAATGAAGGAATAAGTAAAACTGGCGATATGATTGATCTTGCTGCAAACTTTGGAATCTTAAAGAAGAGCGGCTCCTGGTTTACTTATGGTGAAGATCGTTTCCAGGGAAGAGACCAGCTTAAACAAAAATTAATGGAAAGCCCTGAATTGTTTAAAAACCTTGAGAAAGATGTTAAAGCAAAACTTGGAATATTACCTGCTGAAAAAGAAAAAGTGGAAGAAAAGCCAGGTAATAAAAAAGTTGGGAAGTAAGATTATTGTTTTAGACTGTGAAAACCTCCGAGGTTTCGAAAACCTCGGAGGTTTAGTGATTTAAAATTCCTTCCCTTTGAGAAGAGCTTGTCCCGAAATTGTTTCGGGAATTTAGGATGGAACTGATGAAAATTGAGAGGATTACAAAGAAAGATAGAAGAAATATTATAATTAATTTTGATGATGGCAGCAATCTTATAATCAACTTTGAAGTTTTATTAAAAAGCGGTTTGAGGAAAGGGATGGAAGTTTCTTCAGACCGTTTTTCTTTTTTTGTAGAAGAGAATGAAAAACATAAAATAAAAACTGAAGCAATAAATTATCTGGCAAAAAGAATCCATTCTGAAAGAGAATTAAGAACCAAACTCTTGCAAAAAAAGCATAAACTTGAAATGATAAATG
>MHAF01000048.1:32374-32645 GCA_001802865.1 Ignavibacteria bacterium RBG_16_34_14 | reverse complement strand
TTTAAATTCTGTCTTTCCATTACTCGAAATAGTAAGCTTGCCATTTAATTGCTGAACTATTGTAGAAACGAGTTCAAGCCCAAGTGAATTTACCTCATTGATATCAAAATCCTCAGGTAAGCCAATACCGTCATCTGTTACCTTTAAGACAATTTCATTTTTATTTTCCTTATAGCTCATTGAAATTAAAACTTCTCCCTTTTGTCTCCCCTTAAAAGCATATTTAAGGGAATTTGAAACAAGCTCATTGATAATTAATCCTAAGCTTATT
>MHAF01000048.1:27857-32324 GCA_001802865.1 Ignavibacteria bacterium RBG_16_34_14 | reverse complement strand
GGATGTCACGAGCTGAATTCTTGTAAGTATCAAGCAGGCTTAGGGAAATTGATTTAACATAATCCAGAAAATCAATTTCTGATAGACTCTCAGATCCATATAATTTTTCATGCAGCAATGCCATTGCTAAAATTCTGTTCTGGCTCGATCTGAAAATATCAAGTACAAACGGATCAGAAATATAATTTTTTTGAAGATTTAAAAAGCTTGATATAACCTGGAGATTATTCTTTACCCTGTGATGTATTTCTTTTAGCAGCACTTCTTTTTCTTTAAGAGATTTTTCAAGCTTAATCCTTGTATTTTGTCTTTCAGTTATATCCGATCTTATAGCTACATACTGATAAGGTTTTCCCTTCTCATCAAGGAAAGGAACAATTGTTGTATTAACCCAGTAGAAGCTGCCGTCTTTTGCTTTATTTCTTAATTCACCACGCCATATTTTCCCGCTTGCAATTGTTCTCCACAGATCCCGTATAAATTCTTTAGGATGGTATGCCGAATTAATAATACGGTGGTCTTGTCCGATTAGTTCTTCTCTGCTGTATTTTGAAATTTTACAAAAGTTATCATTAGCATGTTTAATTATTCCTTTATGATCTGTAATTGCTACAATACTGGATTCATCGAGGGCATATTTATAATCCTCAATCTCCTTTAAGTTCTTTTTTAATTTTTCTTCTATCTCTTTCCGCTCTGTTATATCAATACCTGAACTAATAAATCCCGAAAAAGTTCGATCTGATAAAAAGCGTAATGCAGTGGTTTCAAGAATCCATCTATAATTCCCATTCTTATTTTTAATTCTTATCTCTACTGAAAAATCTTTTTTTCCTTTGAGTGCTTCCAGAAATGCATTTAAGAATTTTTTCTTGTCTTCGAAATGCCATACATCAAGCCAGGCTATACCTTTTAATTCTTGAAATTCTTTTCCAAGAAATTTAAGCGCTGTCTTATTCATATACTCCAGGTGGTTATTTACATCGGTTATCCATATCATAACTGGAGAAGCATCAGCCATAAGCCTGAAACGCTCTTCACTTTCTCTTAATTCATTTTCAAATTTCTTTTTTTCAGTGATATCTGAAAATGATAGACGGTATGTTATTTTTCCTGTTTTGTAATCATTTAATGCAAATGTTGTTGTACGTATTATTACTTTATTATTTTTCAGCCTAAAGTCATCTATTAATTGATTTCTTGCTGTTTTACATTTAGTGATATAATTCCAAAACCTGCTCATATCATCTTTTGCTAGATAATGTATGAACGGAATATTGAGCAAATATTTCTTTTCCTTGCCCAGTAATTCAGCAGCAGTAAAATTGGAATCTATTATTACTCCCTTTTCATCAAGCGATAAATATCCGACAGGAGGAAAATCATATAAGTCTGCATATTTATCCTGCGACTCTTTAAGCTCACTCTGTTTTTCGATTAATTCAAGTTTTTGAGCTTCAACATGTACGTCTTTTTGATGCAGATTCTGAAGCAGCCGATCTTTCCCGGAATAAATGAAACTCTTATCTCCCGATTTATGCTTATTCAACTTATCATCGAGAGCATTAATTACTTTCAGAAGTTCACTCTTAGTCATTTCGTTATATTTATTTTTCATTTTCATATTCATTTTTATCATGTTGTTCTACGACTAACACTCGTAATGACTAATCTGTCATTTCGGGTGACGCATAAAGACACTTGTCTTTCTAAAGTATAGGTTCAACATATATCATACTTAACGGGATTATAATTATGCGCTGGTATTTAGCCATTTTGCCCTCTCAAACCTAATGTTCAATGAACTCATATCAAAATAAAACAAAGTTATTTAATAATAAACATTAATTCCTGATTCTGATTTATATTTTGCGTTAAATAATATATGATGAATGACTCTTACAAGAACTAATCTATTTTAAGAAGATTGTCTGGTTGGATTTATTAAGATTTTTTCATTCAGTATTTCCCAACTTTCAGAACAAACTTAATAGCTTTTTCTAATTGATCTGTACTAAAAGGTTTGGAAATAAATGCGTAAGTTTTTGTGTCTTTGGCAGAGAGGAAAGTTTCATCATCAGTTAAAGCAGTTAAAAAAATGACAGGTATTTTTAGTTTCTTTGAAATTATTTCAGCGGCTTCAATTCCATTCATATAACCTTTAAGCATAATATCGAGTAAAACAACATTAGGTTTTTTTTCTTTTGCAATATCAACAGCCTTAAAACCATAACTAACAATGGCAATAACTTTATATCCATTATTAATGAGATATTTTTTTATATCGAAAGCTATTATGGAGTCATCTTCAGCAATAAGCACTTTCGGTTTTACTTCTTTCATATCAGAAATATCAACATTGAGTAAAGAAAATAATTTTTCCCCTATAAAGAAACTACCTTTCCATTCAGGTTCAAAGCTTCTCTAATTGCTTTATCAACCTCCTTAATATTATATGGTTTTTGTATTATTTTATAAAAGTTAATCTGTTTCACTTTTTTGAAAGCTTTTTCTGTTCCGTATGCAGTAATAAAAATAATAGGAATATTTTTATTCAGGTGAATGGTTTTTGCAACATCAATGCCATCAATTTTTCCCATTAGTTTAATATCCATAAGAATAATATCAGGCTTTAAAGTTAAAGTCATGTTAATTATTTCCATTCCATCTGATACAGGTTCAAACACATTATAACCCAGGTGAGAAAGAGATTTCGTTAAATCCATGCTGATAATTCTGTCATCTTCCGCTATAAGTACGTTTACTTTTTTATCCATAATCCAGTTTTAAGTTATTTAGAGGACATAATCTATAATATTCATTAAGCTTCAGGTGTGATCTGAGAGACATAAATATATTATTATGGGATTATTAAAAAATTGTTAACCTGATAAGATATGGGAGATGCTACAATAGCATATCTTCACCCAAATATTTTCTATTGGACTGTCACTTTAGCTGTCATTGACGGATGAATATTGCAGAAATATTTATATTCACCAGGGTTATTAAAAGTATAAGAAAAAGAAGCTCCGTTTCCAAGATTACCACTGTTAAAAAGGCCGGATGGACTCCCGGGAATTCCACTAGTTACAGTATGTCCAATACCATCCTGATTTTTCCAGGTTATAGTAGTTCCTACCGATATTGTTCTGTTAGAAGGTGTGAAGGAAGAATTTTCTATGAATACTTCATTTGGCCCGGGATTACCTGAACCTCCGTTTGTAGAATAATTATCGTCTTTATTACAGCCTGCATATAAGATAGTTATAAAGAGTAAGCTGCTTATAGGGATAAGATAAATTTTCAGAATAGATAAAAAAACATTTTTCAATATCATTTTTAGTTCTCCTTTTATGAATTTGAAAGTATAATATCAATAGTAAATAAATGAAGTGAATGAGGACAAGGAATATATCACACCAAAAATTCTTAAGCGTAGAGAGCTAGTGTCTTTTTGATTCCCTTATAATTTTATCTTAATTCCTTTGTTAATAATTCTTTCATCAAAAGGCACATAAATCTTGTTTTAAATTTTTTTCTTTCTAATTCCTACCAAAAAAATTATAGAGATATGATCAGTATTTAGAAAGGAAAAATAATAAATCCACCCATGGTCAAGTTACAAGAGTTCTTGAATTCCTATCATATTCAAAAAGATTAAAAAACCTTTAATATTTGCTATTTTCATAGCAATTTTTTATTATTCAACTAATCAATTGAATAATTATAATTTTGGTAATTATATGACCGGAAGAGAATTTAAGGATTTAACATTTCAACAATTTGCAAATATTGCAACAGCATTTGCCAGTCCAAAACGACTTGAACTGATAGACATACTTTCTCAAGGTGAAAGAGATGTGGACACCCTTTCAACTGAAACAAATATGAATTTCGCAAATACTTCTCGCCATTTGCAAATATTAAAGAATGCAAAAATAGCAGCCAGCAAAAAAGATGGTGTGAGGGTTATATATAGTTTAATTAATAATGATGAAGTTGTAAAGTGCTGGAAAAGTTTGCAGGCATTGGCAGAAAAGAGCGCTTCTGAAATAAGAGAAACTGCCCGACTCTTTTTCGAAGAAAGATCAGCACTGATACCTATTTCATCAGCGGAGTTGTGGGATAAATTGAATAAAGATGAAGTAATCCTAATAGATGTAAGACCAAAAGAAGAATTTTCAAGCGGACATATTCCCGGTGCAGTTTCAATTCCATTAAAAGAACTCAAAGAAAAATTAAATGAGTTACCGACAGACAAAGAAATAGTAGCTTATTGTAGGGGTCCTTATTGTGTGCTTGCTGCAGAAGCAGTAAAAATATTAAGTAAGAAAGGGTCAAATGTTGTTATCTTAAAAGAAGATATTAATTCTTGGCGGGCAAAAGGATTACCGGTACAAACTTAATATCATTTCTGATTGTACTATGATTAATAATAGAAGGAATCATATTTATGAATAAAAC
>MHAF01000048.1:22488-27805 GCA_001802865.1 Ignavibacteria bacterium RBG_16_34_14 | reverse complement strand
CTTGCTAAACTTCTTCCGCAAGAAATAGAAATAGTTTTGATTGAGAAAAATAGAAACCACTCACTTGCAGCATCTTATTTGTGGCTGATGGTTAATAAAAGAAAACCACATCAAATTACTTCAGAATTACGAGAACTTATTAGTAGCCGGGTAAATATTTTATTTGAAGAAATAAACCAAATTGATACGCAAAACAAAATTATAACAACAGAAAAATCACAAATAACATTTGATTATCTCGTAATTGCACTTGGAGCCGGCTTAGATCAAACATATCTTGATAAACAGCAGCTTGGTATTCACAACTTTTTTACTTTAGAAGGTGCAGCAGAACTGAACAAAGCCCTGCAGAATTTTGAAGGTGGAAATGTCTCTATAATAGTTTCATCTCTTCCATACAAATGCCCCGGTGCACCTTATGAAGGAGCAATGCTTATTCACGATTTCTTATCGAAAAAATTAAGGAGTAATTTTTCTGTAAATCTTTATACACCTGAACCTCAGCCGTTACCGGTTGCTGGTCCCGAGTTAGGTAATTCAGTTAAAGAAATTTTAACTAAAAAAGGCATTGGCTTCCACCCGCAGAATCAATTGACTTCAATTAATCATAATGAAAGAAAAATAGAGTTCGTTTCCGGTAATTCAATTAACTATGATTTGTTAGTTTTAATTCCATCTCATAAAGCACCGGTAGTAATTTCTAAATCCGGTCTTGTTGATGAATCCGGATGGATAACTGTAAATAAAGGTACTCTCGAAACAAAATATGAAAATGTCTTTGCGATTGGTGATGTAACTTCAATTACAATTCCCGGCAGATGGCACCCTGATAAGCCGATGAAGCTTCCGAAAGCCGGTGTGTTTGCACATTCTCAAGCAATAAACGTTTCTAAAATTATTGCCTCTAAAATTCAAGGTAAAGAATCAAAAGAGATTTTTTGTGCCGATGGATTTTGTATGCTTGAAGCCGGAGAAGATTTAGCTGGTTTTGCTTACGGTGATTTTTATGCTTCACCTCATCCGGATGTAAAGATGAAACAATTAGGAAAACTCTGGCACTTGGGAAAAGTTCTTTTTGAGAAGTGGTGGCTTAGCCCTATTGGTTTTAATAAAGTATTGTATAAGAATTTGCTTCAAGTGGGTGCTAAGTTTATTGGCATACCAGTTAAATTATAAAACTATATTAAAGGAAGTATGATGAGCCATAAAAAATTTTCCCGTTTTGTAGTTACTTGCCTATTAGTAACTGGAACGATTTCATTTTCATCGTTGGTTTCTGCACAGAATGCTGAGCAAGTTTCTATACCAAAAGTTGGAGACACTGCACCAAACTTTTCATTGCAGGACTTTGAGGAAAATGAATTTGAGCTTTCCGAAGCGACTCAAAAACGTACTGTTCTTCTGTGGTTTACAAATTTATGTGAGGGTTGTCAATCTAAAATTTCTGATGTTGAAAAGCTCAAATCAATGTATGAGAATAAGGGAGTGAGTGTGGTTGCAATAAGTGTGCTCGGTGAGGACAGAGAAACAGTTGAGACTTTAATTAAAAAGTATAACACAACATTTCAATTCCTTTATGATCCCCATGGCAGTACAACGGAAATTTATAGTGGAAAATATATTCCCGGCACTTGTCCCATGAAAAATATTTTTATTATTTCACGGAGTAGTAAGATTGCATTTGCAAGTCATTTACCAGGAATTGAGGTCAATGAATTGATAGAACAACTAAATAACGTAATAAAAGGAGAACAGCAATGAAGATAAGGTTGATTACTCTTGGCTTATTCATAGCTGTAGGGATAAGTTTATTTGAAGCATTTGCTTACCCTCCGGCTGTTGGTATTCTTGGAAAATCAAAATCATGCCTGAGCTGTCACGTAAGTAACGGTCCGTGGACAGAAGATTCCAAGACGATTATTGATATCCTAGATAAGGAAACTATGAAATCACTTCGACAGGAAGATGGTTCATTTCTTTTGGAAGTAAAAAGAGGACAGCAGAAAACTGTTCTTACAGTTATCGGTCGTGTGAAAGATAATGATACACCTTCACCTTACCGTAATGCATGGACATACATTGACCCCACAAGGATTGGGACAAGCTCGATATCAAAATTTGCCCCTGGGTGGGCGGTAAATCTTCAAATGTCCTGTCGTATTGTTGGTGATGTTTTACCGGGATTTGAAGGTGCAAAAATCACCGTTCTCCCAATGACTATCCAACCGCTTGATGACGCAAGGGATGCAGAACTTCAGCTTCAAGTGATGTTGACAAAAGGTGAATCCGAAAAAGGCGACACCAAAAAGGGAATGTTAGGAAATTATTTTGAACGAACCGTAAAGGTGAAAGTTATTAATTAAACTTATGCTTCGCTTTGATGTCTTTGATAAGTTTGCAGAAGAGTATGATCGGTGGTTTGATTCACATATATTTGCCTATCAATCCGAAGTTTATGCCATTAGACGATTTATTCCTGATAACGGTACTGGTATAGAAATAGGAATCGGAACTGGACGCTTTTCAGTTCGATTTGGAATAAAATCGGGTGTTGAACCTTCTGAAGGAATGGCAGCTATTGGCTGCTCAAGAGGAATTGATGTTTGTATTTCTCAAGCAGAACAACTGCCATATAATAATGAACAATTTGATTTTGCTTTGATAGTTACAACTCTTTGTTTTGTTGATAATCCGATGCTTGTATTGAACGAAGCAAGGCGGATTTTAAAACCTGACGGACAAATAATTATCGGTATTATTGATAAAGAGACCCAAATTGGAAAAACTTATGAATCTATGAAAGTATCAAATAAGTTTTATAACAATGCAACATTCTATTCTACTCAAGATGTCATTGAACTTTTGCAAAAAGTAAATTTTAGTCAAATTCAAATTTGCCAGACTATCTTTTCCAATCAGGATACTATGAAGGTTCCGGATATCGTTAAAGATGGTTCCGGCGAAGGAGTATTTGTTGTCTTATCAGCAATAAAACTCAAATAAGGAAACTTTATGAAAATTCTAATTATAATTAACGATGCGCCTTATGGAACAGAAAAAGCTTATAATGCGTTTCGCCTTGCAATGACAATACAAAAAGATTTTCCTGAAAATGAAGTAAGAATTTTTTTAATGGCTGATGCAGCTACCTGTGCTTTACCAAATCAGAACACACCAAATGGATATTATAATGTTGAAAGAATGTTGAAGTCAGTTTTAAATAAGGGCGGTCAGGTTAAAATTTGCGGTACCTGTGCTGATGCAAGAGGAATTAAAAACCTCCCTCTGATTGAAGGAGCGCAGTTAAGTACTATGGCGGAACTAACACAATGGACTATGGATTCTGATAAAGTAATAAATTTTTAATTTAATATTCCCCACAGCAGGCGGGGAACGCATTTACTAACTTCCATCAAACATATCCCATTACAGAATTCATTCACTCTTTCTTTCCTCAACCCATTTAAATATTGTTGGCAATACTACAAGCGTTAACAATGTTGATGTGATCAATCCACCGATTACAACTGTTGCAAGCGGTCTCTGCACCTCTGCACCTGCTGAAGTTGATAAAGCTATTGGAATAAATCCAAGCGATGCAACCAATGCCGTAGTAATAACCGGACGCAAACGAATCTCCGAACCTTTTATGACTGCATTTTGTATGCTCATTCCTTCTTTAATAAGTGTATTATAATATGTCAGCATCACAACCCCGTTAAGAACAGCTACACCAAATAAAGCTATAAATCCGACTCCCGCAGAAATTGAAAATGGAATATCACGAACCCAAAGTGCAACAACACCACCTACAACTGCAAATGGAATTCCCGTAAAAATTATTAATGCCTGCCGGATTGAATTAACTGAAATAAACAACATAATAAAAATCAGAAACAAAGCTATTGGCACAACGATAGTTAAACGCTTGCTTGCTCTTTCAAGATTTTCAAATTCACCGCCGAACTTTATTTGATAACCAGCCGGAAAATTAATCTGTTCATCAATCTTTGCTTGTAATTCTTCTACATAACCCTGCAAATCTCTTTCACGAACATTACTTTCGGTAACGATCATTCTTCTTCCGGCGGAATGAGATATTTCTGCAGGACCTTCTATCATCATAAAATCGGCAATGTCTCCCAATCGTACCAATGAATTGTTAAAAGTAGGAACAAGCAAGTTTTGAATTGATTCTACATCATTACGCGACTGTTGACTAAGCTTAACTACAAGGTCGAACTGTTTTTCTCCTTCATAAATTTTCCCAACGTTTATTCCGGCAAGAGCAGTCTCAATCAATATATTAACATCGGCAACATTTATCCCGTAGCGTGCAATTTTATTCCTGTCAATTACAATACGAAGCTGGGGAAGCCCTTCAGTTTGCTGAGCGCGAACATCTGCTGAACCTTCTATTCCATTCATTAACACCGCAACATCATTAGCAATGCGTGCAAGTGTGTCAAGATCTTCACCATAAATTTTAACACCAACATCGGAACGGACTCCGGCAATCAATTCATTAAAACGCATTTCAATCGGCTGGGAAAATCCGCCACCAATTCCCGGAATTCTCGCCATTACTTCTGTCATCTTTTCAATCATTTCATCTTTTGTTTTGGCAGTTTTCCATTCCTCACGTGGTATCATCAGTACATACACATCACTCTGATGAATGCTCATTGGATCGGTTGCAATTTCAGGGCGACCTGTTCTGCTTACAACGCTTATTACTTCTGGGATGGATTTCAATTCTGCCTCAAGCATCTGCGAGGTGTGAATGGCTTCGGTAAGTGAAATACTGGGTAATCGCCTTAGTTCAATTAGAATATCACCTTCATCAAGAGTAGGAATAAATTCACCTCCTAATCTAGTGAACAAAAGAAGTGAAGCGATAAAAATAACAGTAGCACTCGTTACCACAATTAGTTTATGCTTTAATGCATAGAGAAGTGTCTTGTGGTAATGTGGGTTTAAAAATTTTATTACCGAGCTTTCTTTCTCTGAAACTTTACCTTTCTTAAATAAGAATGTGCTTGCAACCGGTACATAGGTTAAAGTTAAGAAGAGCGCACCGAGCAATGCAAAAACAACAGTGTAAGCCATTGGTTTAAACATTATTCCTTCTGTTCCCTGCAGGGTAAGAATAGGAATATAGACTATTATAATAATAGAAATACCAAACACAAGCGGTCTTCCGACTTCTAGGAATGAACCAATAAGAGTTTGCTGAACTCCTTCCGTTACACCGGATGAATGCTGGCGTTCGTGAAGTTTGCGAATTGCGTTTTCCATCAGCACTACAGCACCGTCA
>MHAF01000048.1:0-22401 GCA_001802865.1 Ignavibacteria bacterium RBG_16_34_14 | reverse complement strand
GAAAGTGGAATAACGGAGGCAACAATAAATCCGCCGCGAAGATTCATCAGCAAGAGAAAGAGAATGATGATTACAAATAAACCGCCTTCACTCAGATTTTTTATTACAGTTTGAATTGTCCTTTCAACTAATGCCGTTCTTTCATAAAAGGGAACAATTTTGACTCCCTCGGGAAGAGTTTTTTGAATTTCAGCAACCCGTTCTTTAACTCTTTCTGTTACTAATCTTGCATTTTCACCTTTGAGCATCATTGTAATGCCGGCTACTATTTCGGATTTGCCGTTTAAAGTAACAGCGCCCTGACGAATTGCTGCACCTTCCTTTACCTCAGCAACATCTCTAACAAAAATTGGAGTGCCTTCGCTTGTCTTAACAATAATGTTTTCAATATCGCCCATCGTTTTTGCCAAGCCTTCGCCGACAACAATATATTGTTCCTGCTTATGCTCAATATATCCGCCGGGTGCATTTGCATTGTTATTTTCTACAGCTTCAATAACATCGCGAATAGAAAGGTTATACTTTAAAAGTTTCTGCGGGTCTATCTGAACCTGGTACTGTTTAAGTTCACCGCCAAAAGTATTTATTTCAGCAAGTCCGGGAATACCTGCAAGCTGTTTTTTAATAATCCAATCCTGAATTGAACGCAGCTCCATCGGTGTGTAACGCTCGCCAACAACTTCATACTGATATATTTCTCCAAGCCCTGTTGTAACCGGACCAAGTTCCGGTTCGGCAAGTCCCGGCGGCAAATTTTCTTTAGCTTCTTGAAGACGTTCAAAAACAAGCTGACGTCCGAAGTATGTATCAACATTATCTTTAAAGATTACAGTAACTGCTGATAAACCAAACTTTGAAATAGAACGAACTTCTTCTATGTCGGGAAGATTCTGCATTGCTACTTCGATCGGATAAGATACAAGCCGCTCAATCTCTTGCGGTGCTAAAGCCGGTGCTACCGTAAATATTTGAACCTGGTTTGTGGTGATGTCGGGGACAGCATCAATCGGTAACTGGTTTGCTGCAATAATTCCACCAATTATCAGAGCAATAACTCCAAGTATTACAAACATTCGCTGCCGGACTGCGAAGAGAATTATTTTATTTACCATTATTCAATTCCCTCCTTGCCTTTAGTAATCTTAATTGCTTTTTGAATATTGGCAATGAAGATTGCACCATCGCCGGGTTTACCTGTATATGCTTCACGTTTTATTGCCTCAACAAACTTTTCTTCTTCTTCGTCATGACAAATCAATTCAAGCTTATACATATCGCTGCTCTTTTCAATAAACTCCATATCATATTTTTCGGTGGTAGGGTCTTCAAACAATCCAAGCCCTTTAACTTTAACAACTGAAATGTTTGTAGCACCGTTAATTTTTAACTGCTCAATTACACGGTGAGAAATTTCGGGTCGTATATATGCTTTAATTTCTTTCATTCTTCTTCTTCCACAAATGTTTCTTTTGCAAGCTCGGATTTCAAATAGAATGTTCCGCGTGTTACAACTTTTTCTCCGGCTTTTAATCCATCAAGAATTTCAGTGTAGTCTTTTGTTTCTTTTCCAAGCCTGATTTCTCTTCTTTTAAATGTTGTATCATTTACGACAACAAAAACATATACACCATTCTTTTCTTTCATAATTGCTAATGATGAAACTTTCGGGTTGGGTCCTCCCAATTTTGATGAAACCTTTACAGTTACAAACATCTCCGGTTTTAATTTGTTAGAAGAATTTGATACTTCGAATCTTGCTTTGATTGTTCGGGATAATGATTCAACTACATCATAAATTCTTGTAAGTTTAACTTTATAGGTTTCATTTGGATACGCAGTGGGAATAACTTCTCCGGTTATTCCTTCTTTGATAAAAGGAAGGTCTTTCTCAAAAACATCTGCAAGCACCCAAAGGTTTTGAAGATTTGCAAGAAGGAAGAAATCTTGGCCTACCTCAACAAATTCTCCGAACCGTGCTTCTCCGCTGAGCAGTGTTCCGGTAAACGGTGCACGCACCGGAAGCAAAGTTAGTGGTGTATGATTATCAGCAAGCCGATGAATTTCTTCTTCGCTTAAACCAATTACTTCAAGCTTCTTTTTGGCAGATTCATAAATTGATTTTGAGGTTGCGTGTTCGGGATCGTTTTCTTGTATTCTTTTTAATCTTTCTTCAGCCTGAATAAACTCCGATTGCATTGCAAGAAATTCCTGACTGTAAAGTTCAAGAAGAACTTCACCTTTGCTAACACGATCTGAAATAAGAGCGTGAACTTTTTCAATTCTTCCTTTTACACGTGAAGTGATGTGTGCGGTCAATGCTTCATTCAAAGCTATTCTTCCGGATAGCAAAAGAGGAACATCAACTTCTTTTGTTTCAATAGTTTCAGTTTTTAAATCAATATGTGTCAACTGATGTGAAGTTAAAACAAGTTCACCTTCTTCATCAGTATGAGTTCGTTCGGGATAATCTTCCTGTTCACTGTGTTCATCAGCTTTATTACCGCAGCTTAATAAAAAAGCGGAAAGTAATATTAAAAGAAAGAGATTTATTTTTTTGTACATATAAGCTCCATTAAAAACTTGTTTAATTTTATTAATCTTCATTCAGCCACTTCAGATGACACTTCAAGCTCTATTAATGCAACAAGTGTATTGTAAACCGTGCGGGAATATTCGACTTTAGTTGTTCTGTATGTTCTGTAAATATCAAACAGATTTAGCAGATCAATCTGACCATTCTGATATGCAATAATTCCTGCACGAAGTTCATCTTCAACATCATTAAGAAGTGAAGTATCAAACAATCGTAATTGCTCTTCTGCAAAAGAAAGATTTTTGAATGCGGTTCTAATACTCTGTGCTACTCTGATTTTAGTATATTGATACCGAATATCAGAAATGGAAAGATTTGCTTCAGCTTCCTGTACGTCTCCCCGCACACCGCTTGAATAAAACATTGGTAGGGAAACGCCTACATTTAAACCAAGATATTGGTCAAAGCCTTTTATAGGAAGCGACTGACGATTTTGCAAAGCCAAACCAAAACTAAAATCAGGTAATGCATTCTTTTCGGCTAAAGATAAAAACGATTTACTCTGCTCAACCTGAATTTCAGTTATATGAAGAAAGCTACTTTGCAAAGAATAGAAATTAACAACAGTATCTTTATTTATTTCTGAGAACTGATATAACAGTGAATCAGTCAACTCATACTCAATACCATTTTCTTTTCCAAGTAGAATTTTTAATTGTCCGACTACCTGCTGATAATTTTTCATCGCATCAAAAAGCTCATTCTTCAATCTTGATATTTCAACCTTGGCGCGAATAACATCCAGATAGCTGCTTGTTCCGGCTTGATAACGGTCTGTTACCTGATCAAGAAAATCATTCAACAGATTTATATTTGATTGAATACTTTCAAGAATCTGATTTGAAAGCAGCCCGCTGTAATAAAACTTTTTAACTTGTAAAGTTATCAACTTCTTTACCCGTTCATAATTCAATTCCGCAATTTTCTTTTGCAGTTCAGCAGATTGAATTCTTTTACTTATCTTTCCAAAAAATTCAATAGGCTGATTAAAATTGAGATCAATCTCACCTGTTTCACCAAAATCAAAACCGGTTGGAAATTCATTAACTTCCAGTGAAAGCTCTAAATTCTGTAATCTTCCGGCCTGAAGAATCCTTCCATCGGAGGCATCAATATCTCTTAAAGCAGAAATTATTTCCGGGTTATTCTGTTGTGCAATTTCAATTGCTTCATTCAATGATAATTTGATCTTGTCGTTATTCTCTTGTGCATATCCGCTTACTACTAAATAAACGAGTACGAACAAGACAAAAAGTTTGTTCATAAAAACTCCTGCGAAGTTTATTTTTAATTTTTGAGGGAAAGAATGCTTTATGAGATTTTAGGAGGCTGCCAGATTTGTGCGAAATGATTTATTAAATATTTGTTTTGTTTGATGACTGGATTTTCAGCAGATATAAAATAATTACTGAACGAAATTATCTTTTCAACAGAAAAAGAGTTTGAACAGCAGGCGCAAAAGCAAAATTCGCAGCAATTATCTTCAGGTATTTCACTCTTTTCTGAAGACAAGCTAATAATTTCTATCTTAGTAAATGAAATATTTTCTGTGCAAGGATAAACAGAGCAAGTAATTATTAACACTAAAATTATTTTTATGAATTTCATTGCTGTAAATATAATATTATAACCATTGACTTCTTAATAATAATCATAAATGCACTCGGTTATGATGGGATAATTAAGAATAAGAAAAGCTTAAACTAAACATAGTTCCGTTTTCGTTTGAAAACTGGTATTGCCCCTGAAGTTTTCCAACCAAATCTTCAATTATTAATAAACCCAACCCTTTTCGTTTTTGTTCTGCTTCTTCTTTAAAACCAATACCATCATCTTTTATAATTAAATATACCTTGCCTTCAGTCACTTTCAATTTAACTTCAAGTATTCCATTCTCCCTATCCCGAAAGGCATGTTTTAAAGAATTATAAACAACCTCATTAATTATCATCCCAAGGTTCAGGCATGTTTCAACAGCTAAAGGAATATCATTAATATCAATTTTATTTCTGATATTCTTTCCATTATGTTCAAAGCCGGTAAAGATTTTTTCAACCAAATCCTCTATAAAGTCTTTTGTGCTTACGCTTCCAATATTTTTACTGCTTAATTTATCATGAATCAAACTCATTGAGTTAATTCTCTGCCTTATGGTTTGCAATATATCCTTAGTTTTTTGGTCTTCCATTTCATGCATAGCAATTCCAATCATGCTGGAGATAATCTGAAGATTGTTCTTTACTCTATGGTGGATCTCCATTAAATGAGTTTCATTTTCTTTATAAAGAATTTTAAGCTCCTCATTTACTTTTTTGTACCTGATTATCATAAAATATGAAACTATCATAAGTAACCCATTGATAGTTCTGTTTAGAATTGTCATGTATTGCGGACTTTGGTGTGGGGGTATAAAGAAACCTATTATTGAAAAAACAATACAAGTAATTAAAATGAAAGCAGATTGTTTTTTGGTGAGATATAAACCAGCTGAAACGGTTACAATTATATATAACCCAAACCTGATAAACCCTATTGGTGCTAAAGCATCAACCAGTAAAGAACCTAAAGATGCCAAAAAAAATAGAATTATTTTTTTCATATTTATTCTGTCAGTCTTTCTATAGAAAGTGAAGGCTTAATTTTATTTATGCACCTTTTAAGCCCGGGACAAATATTTATGTAACTGTTGTAAAGATAGAAATTAAAAAATTTAAATGTTAAGAATTTTTAAATTAAACTAAACCGGAAATTATAAAGCAGTACTTATATGGAACAGAAGTGACAACGGATTGGAAGATTAAAAGAACCCCTTGAAAAATAAAGTTCTCCCTTAAAGTGATATCATCTCGAAATCTTAATTCGTAAATCGTAAATCCAATGTTCTATTTTCTTTTCCAGTTAAAAGTTGCAGGCTTTTCTTTGCCATCTTCAGTCCATGTCCAGGTTTGTGTAAAATTATTATTATCAGCAAAGTTAAAGCTGAGTTTATGCATATGTCCGTCAGATATTTTTGCCTCAACCTTACTTAATGAGATTTTGTTTTAATAATGATTTTGTTACAAATTGAATTCATTTGTCTTATATAGATTCTCCTTAAAACAGATATAAGTTTATAGTAAACCCATAATGTTTTATAAGTATTGTGATATAACTCCCATTTGAAATATTTTTACAAATAATTAAAATAAAAAACATTCACCCCAATCGGTTTTCTAAGAGAGTTTTTCTGAGATTATGATTTGTAGGCAGGGCGATCAATCAGACAAAAATATTAATTTTTATATTATTCTCTTTTATTTATTTTCGCATTCAATTAATGTTTAACAACGGATGGAATGACAAAAAATTCAAAGAAGAACAGGATTATATTCATTGATCTGATGCGTGCATTTGCAGTATTGATGATGGTTCAGGGTCATACAGTTGATGTTCTTCTCTCAAATAATTATAGAACTCCAGACTCTCCGTTTTTTTCTGCCTGGCTATTTATGAGGGGGATGACAGCCCCCATATTTATGTTTTCAGCGGGAACAGTTTTTACTTATCTCTTCAGACTTACTGATGAACCTTTTCATAAAAATCCCCGGGTTATTAAAGGAATAAAAAGATTCTTGCTTCTTGTTGGATTAGGTTATTTACTAAGATATCCCACATATACAATTGTTGATTTTTCAGAAGTAACCCGGGAAAGCTGGAATATTTTTTTTGCTGTTGATGTTCTTCAACTAATTGGGTTTGGAGTTTTATTTCTTATAGTCTGCGCTTTTATTGCTGAGAAAATAAAACTGCCGGATTATATCGTTTTTACTTTAACAGCATTATTATTTTTTCTTATTTATCCGGTGTTTGATAAAATAAACTGGATTACAATTTTTCCTGAACTGATAGCCGGATATTTTTATACAGGCAGTGGTTCTATATTTCCTCTTTTTCCTTGGGTTGGCTATGTAATTTGCGGTGGTATACTTGGAAGCTATTTAGCAAAGAATCCAATGATATTCAGGTCATCTGTTTTTAGTTTCAGGCTTGGTTTCATTGGTGTTGTTTTAATTATTCTCTCTTTTTTTTCTTATCCCGTTGAAAGTTATTTTTACGGAAAAAATATTGCTGATAATGAATACATTGATATAATTTTGTTAAGAGTAGGTTTTGTACTAGTTCTTAATGCGGTAATCTCATACATATCAATCAGCATTGAATTCATTCCCCGGATTATTATTTTGATTGGCAGAAATACATTACTAATTTATATTGTTCATCTGACAATATTGTACGGAAGTGCATGGAATCCCGGACTTAGCCAGCTATTTGAAAAAAGTTTTAATGTATGGAATACAATTGGTACTGCTCTGGCTATGATTACACTTATGGTTGCGATGGTAGTCTTAATAAATAAATTTAAAATAAGAAATAAAGAATTAGTCACTTGAGAACTGAATGACAAAACCTGATATATTAAATAGTGAAGTAAGTATAGAAGAAAAGCAATTTGAGCAGACACTCCGCCCGGCAATCCTGAAAGATTTTGCAGGGCAAAAAAAAATTACAGATAATCTTAATGTTTTTATTTCTGCTGCAAATAAAAGAAATGAAGCTCTTGATCATGTTTTATTAACAGGACCTCCGGGTTTGGGCAAAACAACACTTGCATATATAATAGCAAATGAAATAGGTGTTAAATTAAAAATTACTTCAGGACCGGTTCTTGAAAAACCTGGAGATCTTGCCGGTATTCTTACAAACCTTGAGGAAAAATCAGTTCTATTTATTGATGAAATCCATCGTTTAAGCCCCATTGTTGAAGAATATCTTTATTCAGCAATGGAAGACTATAAGCTTGATATAATGATTGACAGCGGACCAAGTGCCCGTTCAATTCAAATAAGCTTACCCAAATATACTTTAATTGGCGCAACGACCAGGGAAGGTATGTTAACATCACCTTTAAGAGATAGGTTTGGCATCAAGTTTCGTTTGGATTACTATGATAGTGAGACACTAAAAAAAATTATTATTCGTTCATCAGGTATTCTGAAAATAAAAATACAAGAAGATGCTGCTTTTGAAATAGCAAAACGTTCAAGAGGGACACCGAGAATTGCTAACAGGCTTCTCAGGAGAACACGCGACTTTGCCGATTTTGAAGATAAAAGTGCAATTGATATTGATGTATCTAAAAAAGCACTTAAAGCTCTTGAAGTTGATGAGTTCGGTCTTGATGAAATGGACAAAGATATTATTCTTACTATCATAGAAAAATTCGGAGGAGGTCCGGTTGGACTTAACACAATTGCAGTTGCAGTTAATGAAGACCCTGGAACAATTGAAGAAGTTTATGAACCTTTTCTTATTCAGCAAGGATTTATAAATCGGACTCCGCGGGGAAGAGAAGCTACTGATCTAGCTTATAAACGGTTTGGTAAAAATAAATTTACAGGTAAGACAGACTCTTTGTTTGAATAACCGCTCTCACTTTAGATATACGTAGCACATATTACCGATCTGTGCTACGGTTATTTTTTTGTTAGGTGGTGAAACCGATAAATAAAATTCCTTGAAACAAATCGAGTTAATAATGCAAAATTTCCTTAAAATTATTCTCTTCGTTTTAGTAAACTTATCTTTAAACTTTGCACAAGAATTATTTATTCCTCGTGATATTCTTTCTGCTTATGAAAAAGGCACAAGATCTTTTGACGGAACACCGGGAAAAAATTATTGGCAAAACTCTGCTGATTATAAAATTAAAGTTAGTGTTAATCCCGCAGCAAGATTAGTAAAAGGAAGTGAAAAAATAATTTATTACAATAACAGTCCCGATACTCTTAAAGAAATTATTTTTAATATTATTCAGGATCTTAATAAATATGAATCGGAAAGAAGTTTTACAATTTCAAAAGAATCATTAAGTGAAGGTGTGCAGATTGGAAAATTTTTGCTTAATAATTCTCCTGTTTTGTTAGAAAATAGTGAAAATGTAAGAAGAAGAAACACATTGCTGATTTTAAAGATTACTGATAATCCTTTTCCTCCAAAGTCTACTATGAATTTTGAAATTGAGTGGAACTTTATAATTCCCAAAGGAAGAAATCCAAGAATGGGAACTTATGATTCAACATCTTTCCTTATTGCTTACTGGTTTCCACAAATAGCAGTTTACGATGATATAGATGGATGGGATATGCTTTATCATACCGGTGAGCAGGAGTTTTATAATGACTTCTCTAATTATGAAGTTGAAATTACTGTACCAAATACTTTTGGTGTATGGGCAACCGGAATACTTCAGAATCCTGAAGAAGTTCTAACTCCCGAATATTTAAACAAGTATAAAAATGCCTGGACTTCAGATAAGATAATTAATATTGTTAAAAAGGAAGAAGTTAGATCTGGTAAAATTTATAAGTTCGATTCCGAATTTAATACCTGGAAATATAAAGCAGAATATATTCCCGATTTTACTTTCAGTACGAGTGATCATTATTTATGGGATGCCGTTAGTCTTGTTGTTGATGAAACTACAGATCAAAGAGTTTATTTAGCTGCTGTGTATAAAGAAGAATCAAAAGATTTTTATGAAGTAGCAGAGATTTTAAGAAAAACAATAAATTATTTTTCAAATGAACTGCCCGGTATTCCATTTCCGTATCCTTGTTTAACAATCTTTAATGGTTCCGGCGGAATGGAATTTCCAATGATAATTAATAATGGCTCTGCAGAAAGGAGATCAGGTACAGTTGGAGTTACATCTCACGAAGCAGCTCATGAGTATTTTCCTTTTTATATGGGTATAAATGAAGAGAAATACGGTTGGATGGATGAAGGTATGGCAACTTTCCTTCCTTTTGATTTCCAGGAGAAAGAAGGTGAATATAATCCGCGGCTTCATAACATACGGGGTTATGAAAGATATGCAGGAACAGAAATGGAATTACCAATGATGATACCTAACTATCAGATGAAAGGTTCTTCCCAGAGAATGGCAATATATGTTCGTCCTGCGTTAGCTTACGATTTTCTTCGTGATGCTCTTGGCAAAGAATTATTTGCCGAATGTATGCACGAATACATCAAAAGATGGAATGGCAAACATCCGATCCCTTATGATTTCTTTTTCACTTTTAATGAGGTAAGCGAAAAGGATTTAAACTGGTACTGGAAACCATGGTTCTTTGAGAGAGGTTATCCCGATCTTAGCATTATTGGTGCATCTTTCGAAAATGGAATTCTTGAAGTGACAATTGAAAAAGTTGGAATTATTCCTACCCCTGTTGAGCTTTCTGTTACTTTAGAAGATAGTTCAATTGTTGAAATTTATGAAACTGCAATGATATGGGAAAGAAATCAAAATACTGTGATTATAAAAAAAGAACTTGGCGTAAAACCTCTTTCAGTAACACTTGGCTCAGATATGATTCCAGATTCAGACACAGAAAATAATTACTTTAATTTTTCAACATCAACACATTGATTTATTTTTGTCATGCCGGTCTTTGAAAAAATTGTCATTCCGCACTTGATGCGGAATCTATAGAATGAAAGCATGAGTTCACCACTTGCAATCTTTACTAAAAAAGTCCTACAAGGCACATCTCAATTCTGCTTTATAATTTTCTTTTCTATTGAGTAGAAAAATTTTTGCACTCTCATTTACCATCAACCATCTTCCATCATACATATTTATGTGATGCTCTCCACGGAAACTTCAAGTACTGTTTGTTAATTTGTCGTTGTAACTAAAATAACTATAACAAAATTCTAATAAGGAGTAACCAATGGATAAGCTAAGAATAAAAGGTAACTGGAATGAGATAAAAGGTAAGATAAAACAGCAATAGGGACAGTTGACTGATGATGATCTGAAATACCAGGAGGGAAGGGAAGATGAACTTCCGGGAAAAATTCAGAAAAGAACAGGAAAATCAAGAGAAGAAATAATTCAATTTATAGAGAGTCTTCACTCATAAGAGGAAAAGGCACACCTCTTAACCTAATAAAAGCATCCCGGTTTATTCGGGATGCTTTTATTTTATATGAATGAGTTGAATTACCTTAATATTCTATTACTTAAAATTTCTTGAATATTTCTTCTACCATCGAGAACTGAATGAACATAAATTTTATTTTTTTTAATCTCGTATATTATCCGATAAGGTTTGTAATGAATTTCAAAATACTTCTTTATACCAGTGTTTCTTAATTCTTCCGGGATGTGACCTCTTTTTGGAAATCTTTCTAATTTATTGCAGGTCTCTTCTATCTTATCTAAGAGTTTATTTGCTTTATCTAAAGAATCATTAATTGAAACATAGAAAAATATTTCCCTCATATCTTCTTTAGCTTGTGGATCAATAATGACTTTATATTTCATTATTATCTTTGCTTAAAGCTTACCTAAAACTGATTAAGATCTTTGCGAAGTTCGCTAAAAGTTTCTTTGATTCCTTTTGCATCAGGATTTTCTTCACTTGTCATTGCTAAAAGTTTTAACATTGCAAGTGTTTCCTGTGTTTTCTCATATAATTTTATATCCTGTACAACTACTTTTGCTTCTCCATTTTGAGTGATGACAAATGTTTTTTGATTCTTATTAATAGTTTCTATCAGCTCCGCCGCATTTGCTTTTAAATAGCTTATTGATTTTACTGATTCGCTTAGTTTCATTGCTAAGTCCTTTTTTAGACCAAATATAGTCTATAATAATTTATGAATCAACTTTGAAATACCACGAAGGAAGAGAAGATGAACCTCTGGGAAAAATTCAGAAAAAAACCGGAAAATCCAGAGAAGAAATAATTTAATTTATAGAGAGTCTTCACTCATAAGAGGAAAGGCACACCTCTTAATCCAATAAAAGCATCCCGAATAAATCGGGATGCTTTTTTATTTTTAAATTTAGTTTAACAAAAATGAAGTAGAGAAACGTAGTAATAACAAAAAAAAATTCCCTTCAAAAAATGGAATTATTAAAACCAAGAATCTTATCCCTTTGAAAATTTCATTCATCACTGTAATGAGTTTTATCTTATAATAAGATATTGACTTATTACTAATTTCTTCAATTATTCCATCCTATTCGACAAAAAATATAATTACTCTAACCAACCGTTCGGAATATTTGAGTTCTGGAATAATGGAAAACTTCAAAAAAACATTATTCCATTACTCCAATATTACAATGGGTTCTGCAGAAGGTTAGAGATTGTGTTTGCCTGATATTAAACTTATTAGCATATTTCTTTAACCTATATCTTATTTCTATGAAAATCTTAAAATTATTTCTCTATTTATTACCAACAATATTATTCATTATTATTCTTTCTGCAAGAGAATTAAGAGAAGGGGAGCTTGGTACAATTTCTAATCCTATTAGAATTTATTTTACTCCTTCTGTGGATGCCGAAAGAATTACCACCAATGCAAAACAGCTAGTAGATTATCTGGAAAAGGAAACTGGTTATTACTTTACAACTGCAGTTCCCGCAAGCTTTATTGCTGTGGTTGAAGCTTTCGGGACTAAGAAAGCGGACATTGCTGGTATAAATACTTTTTCTTATTTAATGGCTCATGAAAAATACGGGGCGGAAGCTAAATTAAGAATTGTAAGAGATGGTGGTGAAACATTTTACAAGGGACAGTTCATAACAAGATTTGATTCGGGAATTGAGAGCCTTGCTGATATCCAAGGGAGAACAATGGCTTATGTTGACCCATCTTCTACTTCAGGTTTTATTCTGCCAAAAGCTATGCTTGATAAGATGGGAGTTAAACCGAGTGAAACTGTTTTTGCAATGAAACATGATAATGTAGTAATAATGATTTACCAGAGGCAGGTTGATGTAGGTGCAACATATTATGCTCCGCCTCGCCCGGGAACAGGAGAAATTCTTGATGCGAGAATGCGTGTTAAGCTGCAGTTTCCTGATGTTGAGAAGAAAGTTAAAATAATCGGATTTACTGAAGAGATTCCAAACGATCCATGGGTTTTCAGGAAAGATATGGATGAGGAGATGAAAGAAAAAATAATTAATGCTCTGATAAAATATGTTAATACTGAAGAAGGACAGAAATCAATGTACGAGATTTATGATATAGTTGGTTTGATACCTACTAAAGACAGCGATTATGATAAGTTAAGAAATATGCTGAAGGAACAGGGTATTTCATTTGAGAAACTTGTAAAGAAATGATGATGGAAGTAATTTATAAAGTGAGTTAAGAATTTATTTTAACTATGTTAACACAGGGATGAACTCATCCCAACCCTTACAGAGAGAAGGGCTGTAAAATATTGGGTCTTTATGTTAATATTCTGTCTGCTCATTGTCATTTATTGTTTAACTATCAATAAGTCTCTCTCTTTTTAAGAGAAAGATTAGAGTGAGTTTTTTTGGTAAAATGATTCTCGAAGTAAAGAACCTGCACAAAATTTATAACAGCGGAACACATGCTCTTAAAGGCGTTTCAATCTCAGTTGAAGCGGGAGAATTTCTTGTAATTATCGGTCTCAGTGGTTCTGGTAAATCTACTTTACTTCGCTGCATAAACCGGTTGATTGAACCTACTTCAGGTAAAGTAAAATTCCTTGGCAAAGATATTACTCATATTAAAGGAGAGGAATTAAGAAAAGTCAAATCACAGATCGGAATGGTCTTTCAGCAGTTTAATCTTATTAAAAGAAGATCTGTTTTAACAAATGTAATAACAGGAAAACTTGGTTCGCTTTCAACATTCAATTCCATCATTGAAAAATTTGATAAGGAAGTAATTAATGAAGCACTCAACAATCTTGAAACTGTTGGCATAAGTGAGAAGGCAAAAGAAAGAGCTGATTCTTTAAGCGGTGGACAGCAGCAGAGAGTTGCAATTGCAAGAAGCCTTATGCAGAATCCAAAACTGCTTCTTGCAGATGAACCTGTTGCATCGCTTGATCCTGCAACATCAAATTCCGTTATGCATTATTTTGAAAAGATAAATAAAGATTTTGGTACTACTGTAATTTGTAATCTTCATTTTTTAAGTCTTGTAAGAAGGTATGCAACAAGAGTTATTGCCTTAAAGGCTGGCGAGATTATTTACGAAGGACTTCCTCATGAGATTGATGAAACATGGTTCAAGACAATTTATGGTGAAGAAGCTGAAGAGGTTGAGATAAGATGATAGCCGAACCTGAAGTTGAAATTCATCCTCAGAAAATTATTGACAGGAATAAACGGAAAGAAGATAAGTTTAATTTTATTAAAGCCATTCTGCTCGATATCTTTCTTGTCTTTTACTCACTCATAGTTTTACAGCGGGCTATTTATTTCAAGTTCATTCTTGATCTTCGGGAACTACCATTCTCGTGGAATGAAATTGGAATTATATACCTTATCAGTGTGGTTACTGGAATTCTATGGACTTCAACTAAAACTTCATTATCCTGCAAACTTTTTGGAATTGCAAAAGATAACAAAATAACGAAATGGACAGTTGAGATTTTCAGCTGGTTTCTTTTCAACATTACTTTTATAGCGGGATGGATTGTAACAAAATTTTCTATCGTAGATATCTTCAGCAGTGAAGGCATACAAGGTGCACAAAGAATATTCGGCGCACTCTTTCAGCCTGAGATGGGAATTTTTGATGATGCTTTGTTCGCAATAATTGAAACAATTTACATTGCTCTTCTTGCTACACTTATTTCAATTCCGCCTACTCTGCTTCTTAGTTTCTTTACAGCCAGAAATTTAATGAGAGATAACAAAATTGCTTTTACTGTTTATTACGTTCTAAGAATAATATTGAACTTTATCAGATCAATTGAGCCTTTAATCTGGGCTATAATTTTTTCTGTCTGGGTTGGTATTGGTCCATATGCAGGAATGATTGCACTGCTTGTTCATACTATTGCATCAAATGCAAAACTTTATTCCGAAGCAATTGAAAATATTGAAGAAGGACCCATTGAAGCAATCTCTGCAACAGGCGCAAATAAAATTCAGATTGTATGGTATGCAGTTGTTCCCCAAATTTTACTTCCGTTTTTGTCATTTACAATTTATCGTTGGGATATAAACGTAAGAATGGCAACGATTATTGGACTTGTCGGCGGCGGCGGAATTGGTACAATGCTTATGCAATACCAGGGTCTTGCAAGATGGCATGAAGTAGGACTTATAGTTTTAATGATTGCTTTTGTGGTTTGGGTAATGGATTATATTAGTGCAAGAATAAGAGAAGCAATTTATTAAGATCCCCTTATAAATTAGCAGCTTAATAAGAACCAAAAAAAATATCTTAATTAAATATTGATCATTGAATATTGAAAATTCTCAATAAACAATAACTCAATAATCAATTTTCAATTTCTTACCCTTAAGCGTCAAGACTTTTGGATAATTGAACTATATATCTATCTCAAATATTCCTTACTTCTGAAGTACCATCTTATTTCTCAATCTTACTTCGCCGGATTTCAACTCATAAATATAAATTCCACTTGGTAAATCAAAGCCATTAAATTCAAATGTATAATCACCGGCAGGTAAAATTTCCTGTGTAACAATCTTTACTAATTCTCCAAGTGTATTATAAACAGATAATTTTATTTCTGAAGTTTTCGGCAAAGCAATTTTAATATTTGTTGATGGATTAAACGGATTTGGATAGTTCTGCTCAAGAGCAAAGTCAGCAGGTATCAATCCGGCATTAACTGTAACTTCATTACTATACTCATACGAACCATCAAAATCAATTTGTTTGAGGCGGTATGAATATTTTCCATAATCTTTAATAAAATTGGTGAAGCTGTAAAACTGGTTTACAGTAGTTGTGCCTCTGCCATCAACAAATCCAATTTTCTCCCAATCCACACCTTGCGGATGTAATCTTTCAATCTCAAAGCCATTGTTATTTATTTCAGAAGCAGTATTCCATTTCAGCATTACAAAATTTCCCCTGGTTTCTGCAGTGAATGAAACTAATTCAACTGGCATTGGAGGCACTTGTGTTAAGGTTGCAGTTTTAAGTACAATATTATTGGAAGGATCAAACTGAACACTAAGGGGCTGTCTGTTAAAGCTCCAATAAAAAAGTTGATTATTTACATCGTTCATAACTCTGATAGTAGAATCTGATCCTGTTGCAAAATGTATTTTTATCTCTATAGGCATTTTATAGAATCCTGTATTTGTCTGAACCTGCTTTGCTAGAAATCCTGCTTCCCATAGAGAGGCTGACTGCTGAGAAATATAAAATTGGTTCTGGTATTGTGGATGATTCGGCTGATAAATCCATTCATCAAAGAACCAATTATAATCCTGCCCTGTAACAATGTTTACTATATTATTAAAATCATCAGTAGTTGCATTTTTATATTTAAGTCCCGGTTCATTCGCATAAGTGGTTAATACTTCAAAAAAATCTTCATCGCCAAGAACATATCTTAAAAGATGAAGAACACAGGAACTTTTCAGATAAGTTATTGCATAATTAAACAGAATATTAATTGGCGGCGGCTCAATTGCCCATTCTGGATTTGATATTGCCCAGCCGGGGTTATTTGAAAGATAAGAAGAAGCATTACCGTTTATTTCACTTTTATAAGAAGTATAACCGTACAGATGCTCAAGCCATAGAGCCTCTATATAAGTAGCGAAGCCTTCATTAAGCCAGATGTCTGCCCAGGTTGCACAAGTAATCATATCACCAAACCATTGATGTGCATATTCATGTGCAATAAGAGATTCATACCAGCAATCCGGGCATATGCTGGTTAAAGTCTGATTTTCCATACCTCCCCATGGAAATTGATTATTGAGGGATGCAAACCCGTTTTTTTCAAACGGATGTTCGGTGAATGTTTCTGAGTAAAAATCTGTCATCTCGCTAATTATACTCTCCATATTGGCCGGATTTTCACCGTTATTATAATAAAATCTAATTGGGATGAATACACCCGGAGTAGATATACTTTCCCAATAAACTATATCAAGATTATAATTTACTTTTCCGCTTAATAAAACAAGATAAGTTGCTACGGGGTCTCTGCTTACCCAGTTATACCAAATTGTGTCAGCTATTTTTACTGAGTCATCCAATCTTCCATTCGAGCCAAGTTTTACAGTGGCAGGAACTTTAAGAGTAATATCAACTGTAGCTTTGTCGGATGGATGATCCCAGCAAGGAAACCATTTACGCGCACCTTGCGGTTCGCAGTCTGTAAACACCATTCCGTTGCTAACATAAAAAGCCTCATCGCTAATGTTGTTATGATGATAGTTTATGCTGATGTCAAGCTCTTCACCAACATTATAAATTCTATCTAAATTTATTGTAAGTACATTGTTTGCATGTGTAAAGCTGACTCCTGATAATCCAACTGCATCAATTCCGATCGACGTATTTACAGCATTAAGCTTTATTGAATTCAATACTGAATCAACCTTTATTGTTATGACTTCCGATGCAGTGTATGATTTTGGGTAAGGGCTTAAAAAGCAATTGTAAATATTCAGATTTAGGGTATAATTAAGAACATCATAACTATGCTTTATATCAGCGTTAATTTCATCTATTGGGGTAAGAGAAGATTCTATTTTCTTTTGCGAACAGAATTCCGAACCTTTTTTAACAGGCTGTGGATAAGTTAAAGTAGCGGTTAATAATATTGTAAGAATTATTCCGTATACGTGAAATCCGTTTGGTATTGTAAAGATTTTCATTTTCTCCCTTTTTTGAAATTATTGTAGTAAATACAGGTTATTTATGTCCAATTAGATTATTGGTTATATGTAATTGATTTCATCCTTTGTTAAATCGTTTTCATGGCTTTATTTTTTATTGCATTTGACAAGTTTTAAAGAATTTAAAAACATTATAATCTAACATAAGTATTCATTCTGTCAGTATGAAAGTATTATTGTATAAAACTTAACAATAACTTAATATTAATTAGGAATCTCAGATTCATATTCTACATATATTTTAATGTTCAATAAAAATTTTTTGAATAGAATCGAGGGCAATTATGAATAATTTATTTAAGCTTCTCATAATATTTTTGACTGCAGCTATTCTTTTTGTGGGCTGTAAAAAGAAAGAAGAAGCAGAGAAATCAGTAATTACTATAAAAGGCTCTGATACAATGGTAAACTTATCCCAGAAATGGGCAGAAGTTTACATGCAGAAAAATGCTAATGTTTCAATACAGGTAACTGGTGGAGGTTCTGGTACTGGTGTTGCTGCATTACTTAATGGGACTACAAATGTTGCAAACTCAAGCAGGGAATTAAAAGAGAACGAATTAAAAGATGCATCTCAAAAAGGAATTACTCCTAAAGTATTCGAAGTTGCTCTTGATGGAATAGCAGTTATTGTTCATCCTAGTAATCCTGTTAGTAGTTTAACTCTTCTGCAAATTGCAGATATTTTTACTGGTAAAATTAAAAATTGGAAAGAAGTTGGTGGGAAGGATTCTCCAATTACTTTGTATGGAAGAGAAAACAGCAGCGGCACTTATGAATTTTTCAGAGAACATGTTTTACTTAAAAAAGATTATGCAACTAATACTCAGGTTTTACAAGGTACTGCTGCATTAAGTGAAGCGGTTGCAAGAGACGTGAAAGGGATCGGTTACGGTGGTGTTGGTTATTTTGCAGAAAGAAAGGATGTTAAAATAATTGGAGTAAAAGCAGTTAAAGATGATGATCCGGTCTTTCCTGCAACTGATGGAAAAGTAAATTATGAAGATATTTGGAGTAAGAAATATTCCATTTCACGTTATCTTTATTGTTTTACAAATGGTAAACCAAAACCTGAAGTTCAGGCTTTTCTCGATTTCATTCTTTCAAGTGAAGGACAAGAACTCGTAAAGCAGATGGAATATATTCCACTGCCAAATAAATAAACTGATGTTATGCAGAAGGCGTAATCATAATCTTAATCGTACTCTTAATCGCTTAAAAATCGAGTATGATTAAGATTACGAGTACGATTACGACGATCTTTGCCTGACCTCAGTAAATAATATATAACATATATAAAACAACTTAGTTGAAAAACTAAGGTGGAGTTTTAAGAAAGAGAGAGAGTTTGAAGCAATATTTTTTAGTTTGTACTCTTATTGTTTGTTCAACAGGATTGTTCGGACAAAGCAATGGTAAAATCTCTGGCTATATGTTTGGAGATTATTTTTACAATATTTTCCGGGACAATAATATTGATTCCTTAGGCAATGTTATTCTTCCGGGGAAAAAAGATTTTAATGGTTTCCAGTTCAGGAGAATTTATTTTACTTATGATTATAAAATCTCAGAAACTTTTGATACAAGATTCAGAATTGAAGCCGACCAATTAGCAAATACCAGCAATGGAAAAATCGGAGTTGCTTTAAAAGATGCTTACCTGAAATGGAAGAATATTTTTGATGGCAGTGATATAATATTAGGTTTGCAGCCACAACCGGCATTTGAAATTTCAGAAGCAATCTGGGGCTTTCGTTCTCTGGAAAAAACTATTTTGGATCTCAGAGGAATAGTCCCATCACGTGATCTGGGAATATCATTAAAAGGAATGTTTGATAATTCAGGTAATATAAATTACTGGGTTATGATTGGTAATAACAGTGGTAATTCTCCTGAGATTGATAAATACAAAAGATTTTATGGGCATCTTTATTTTAAACCTTTAACAAATTTTTACGTTACAGTTTATGGTGATCTTAAAATCAGACCATCGCTAAAAGTAAATTCTGTTACCTTAAATAATAACGATATCACTACAGCTCTTTTTGCAGGTTATAGTGAGAAAGATATATTCAGTGTTGGAGTTGAGAGTTTCCTTCAGATAAGAGAGAATGGATTTTTTGAACAAGGTGCAACAAGCTTGATTTATCAGACTAAGAATGCACTTGGAATCTCTGCTTTCGGATCTTATAACTTTTCATCAATGATAGGAGCAGTTGTAAGGTTCGATCATTTTGATCCTAATATAGATTCTGATTTCAAAGGTGATTCAAGAAATTTTTATATTCTCAGCTTAGTCTTTAAACCTGAGGCAGCAGTTTCAATTATGCCTAATCTGCTTTACGAAACTTATGAATCTACAAATGGAAATAATTATGATGCATCCGTTACAGGCAGAATAACTTTTTATTACAGTTTTCTTTGATACCAAAATTTAGAAGATAAATATTGATAACAGAGCAATCAAATATAATTGAACCGAAAACTTCTGAAATAATCATTGAATCCTCCTTCGGAAAAAAGATAAAAAAATCAACTCGCATAAAAGAAAAATTAATTAAGTATTTCTTTGCTGTTAATGGAGTAATGGCTCTTGTTTTTATCATACTGATTTTTATCTTCTTATTTAAAGAAGGATTCAATGCTCTGGAACATATCGGGCTTCTTGATTTTATTTACCTCGATCAGGTTCAGGCAGATGGTTCTGTTCAAAGAGTATATGAATGGTATCCAACTTCAGCAGAAGCAAGATATTCATTAATTCCATTAATACTTGGAACTTTGCTTACTTCAATTCCTGCAACAATAATTTCTACAATTTTTGGTGTAGCGGCAGGAATTTATCTTTCTGAAGTTACAAACCCTAAGCTGAAGGAATTTCTAAAACCGATGATTGAACTTTTTGCAGGAATTCCGACTGTTGTTCTCGGTTTTATTATGCTTGTTATTGGCGCATCATTTTTCAATGATCTTCTAAATCCTGAAAACAGGTTGAATGCTTTTATTGCTTCACTCGGTTTGTCCTTTGTTATAATCCCTATTATAGCTTCTTTAACCGAGGATGCACTACATTCTATTCCGAATGATTTGCGAATGGCTTCTTATGGATTGGGTGCAACAAAATGGCAAACAATAAGGCATGTTATTTTACCGGCAGCATTCAGCGGCGTATCTGCAAGTATTATTCTTGGTTTCGGAAGGGCGATTGGGGAAACTATGATTGTGCTCATGGCATCAGGAAATGCAGCCAATATCACAACAAATATTTTCAGCAGTATAAGAACAATGACTGCAACAATTGCTGCTGAAATGGGTGAAGTCTCTCAGGGTTCTGATCATTATTATGCATTATTTTTTATAGGAATTGTTTTATTTACAATAACTTTCTTTCTTAACCTTATTGCAGAAATAATAATTAACAAGATGAGAAAGAAAAATACTTTTTAGCAGATGGAAATCTTAAAGCAGAAACATAAAGATATACAGGGAATAGTTTTTATTAATCTTACAAGATTATTATTCCTTGTTCTTGTTATAGTTTTATTTTTGCTTTTAGGAAAAATTGTTATAGAGGGATCAGGAATACTTTCTCTAGAATTTATTTTTGATTCTCCCAGAAACAATATGACTGAAGGAGGAATTGGTCCTGCTATTTTTGGAACCATTGCTGTAACATTTATTATGGTTCTATTAGCTGTTCCTCTTGGAGTTTTTTCAGCTATCTATCTTAATGAATATGCAAAAGATACATTCTTCACAAGAGTTATAAGAACATCAATAAATAATCTTGCGGGAGTTCCTTCAATTGTTTTTGGTTTGTTTGGTTTGGGTTTCTTCATTCTTTTTATAGGAAGAAATATAGATGATGTTCTGGCAACAGGTTTACTTTTCGGACAGCCCGCATTGTTATGGGCATCTGCCACGCTTGCAGTTCTTGTTCTGCCAATAGTAATTGTCTCAACTCTTGAAGCACTGAACTCAGTTCCTAAAACTCACAGAGATGCTTCGTATGGTTTGGGAGCTACTAAATGGCAAACAATAAAACATGTTGTTCTTCCTCAGGCAAGACCTGGCATTTTAACTGGAACTATTCTGGCAATAAGCCGTGGTGCAGGAGAAACTGCTCCGATTCTTTTCCTTGGTGCAGCTTTTTTTCTTCCAAATCTTCCGGTTGTTGATTTATGCATCGGAGATTACTGCATTCCTATGATTAATCCTACAGAACAATTTATGTATCTTGCATATCATATTTTTATTTTGGCAACGCAGTCAGCTAACCCGACTAAAACTTTGCCAATTCAATATGGATCAACATTAGTTCTTATTGCATTAACTTTTTTGCTTAACATAACAGCAATACTTTTCAGGTACAGGTTCAGAAAAATTTTAGGAAGGTTATAAAAATAAAGCTTACGTGAGGCGGTCTCCAAAGCCTTAATTTGTCAACCTGAACTCGTTTCAGGTTCTGAATTTTGCCTAAAATCAAATCCAAAGATTCCGAAACAAGTTCGGAATGACAGTTTTGAGACAGCCTCACGATTTTTCTTAAAGTATATCTGTTTTAAAAATATTTTCTTATGAAAGAAGTTAAAATATCAGTTAATAACCTTGATCTTTATTACGGCGGGAAACAAGCGTTAAAGAATATTTCTGTAGAGATTCCTGCTAAAAAGGTAACTGCTTTTATAGGACCTTCCGGCTGTGGTAAATCAACTTTCCTGCGGGTTCTAAACAGGATGAATGATTTGATTGATCATGTAAGAATTCAGGGTGAAGTATTAATTGAAGGTATTAATATCTATGATAAACAGATCGATGTTGTAAACCTCAGGAAAAGAATAGGAATGATTTTTCAGAAATCAAATTTGTTTCCAAAAACGATTTATGAAAATCTCATTTATGGTTTGAAGATAAACGGAGTGAGAGATAAAAAAGTGCTTGATGAAACAGTTGAAAAAACTTTAAAGCAAGCAGCACTTTGGAATGAAGTTTTCGACAGACTTCACGAACCGGCTCTAAGTTTATCAGGCGGACAGCAGCAGAGGCTTTGTATTGCCCGTGCTCTTGCTGTTGAACCTGAAA
>MHAF01000047.1 GCA_001802865.1 Ignavibacteria bacterium RBG_16_34_14 | reverse complement strand
TAAGAATAAAATTCCTGTCGTAAAAATTTTACCCGGTTATCATCCGCGATATGCACTTGGTTTAAGCTTTTTTTCTCTTCTTAAAGTAATGAACAAACTTAAAATTGTTGAGGCCAATTCAGCACTTGTCAATTCAATTATCAAACTTTATAAAGATAAAGCAAAGCTGTACACAAAAGAGAAAAATCCTGCTTTTGCCTATGCTGAACAATTACTTGGATATATCCCAATAATTTATTCTGCTGAAGGTTACACTTCATCAGTTGGTTACCGGCTGAAGTGTCAGTTCAGTGAGAATTCCAAATTAAATGCCTTTCATAACATTCTTCCTGAAATGAACCATAACGAAATTGTTGGTTGGGAATCTTTTAATGAGAGTCAATTAAGAGGGAAAGTCATAAACATTCTTGATAAAGAATATCCTTCACAAATTAAAAAGAGATTTAAAATTACCTCAGAAATTATTTCGGAAATCAAAGTTGATATAATTAACCTTGAGAGCAGAGAAAAATCTTTTAAGGTAAGATTAATGGATTTGATTTATTTATCTGATTGGATAACTTATTATACAGGTGTTCTGAGAGGCTTCGATCCTGCAGAAATAAGGAATATCGAACAGTTAAAAAACAGGTTGAAATAATTTCTTAACACCTTCATAAGGTGTTTATTCTCAACTAAACTTTTTCATTCATTGGCGAGATTTCTAAAATATCTTTTAGTCCTTTTATTCCTTTCCAGCCAGGCAATTTATTCCCAATTCTATTACTTCGGCAGGAATAAGGTTCAGTATGAAAAATTTGACTGGAAAATCTTAAGGACCGAGCATTTTGATATCTACTATTACGATGAAATGCTTGACATCGCTGAGATTGGTGCCGACTATGCAGAGGAGGTTTATGATGAACTAAAAGTTAAAATGAACAATATTGTAACAAGACGTATTCCACTCATCTTTTATAATACACACTTACATTTCCAGCAGACAAACACAACTCAAGGTTTTATTCCTGAGGGCGTTGGCGGTTTCTTTGAATTTATAAAAGGTCGTGTTGTTATTCCTTCGATGGGTTCATTACATGATTTCAGGCATGTAATAAGACATGAACTTGTTCATGTTTTTATGACTAATAAAATTTATCGTGTACTTGTTGATCACAGGGAACCTGCTGATGTTCTGCCTCCTCTTTGGTTCGTTGAAGGCCTGGCTGAGTATATGTCCACCGAAGTTGATGCTCAGGCAGAGATGGTTATGCGGGATGCTATCCTGAATAATTATTTTGCAGGCATTGATGATATATACAATATCTATGGTACTTTTCTTATGTATAAAGAGGGACAAAATTTTCTTGAGTTTGTTGAAGAAGAATATGGAAAAGAAAAAGTCCCCCTTATGCTTGAGAATTTCTGGATGTTCTCAAACTTTACTAAGGTTATTGAGCATACCATTGGTAAAAAGATTGAAGAGATTGACTTAGAATGGTTATACTATCTCAAGAAAAAATATTATCCTCTGATGGGAAACCGGACACCCCTTGAAAATGCTTCAAAAAAAATTACAGAAGACGGATTCAATTTTTCTCCTGTTTATTATGAAAAAGGTGATGAAAGGTATATTTATTTTGTAGCTAACAGAAATGGGTACTCTTCACTCTACAAACTTGAGCTTGATAAGAATTTAGAGGCTGTTGATGATCCTGAAATTATTTTACAGGGTGAAAGATATGAAGAGCTTGAAGCTTTTCATTTATTCCAGTCTTCAATTGATATTTCAAAAAACGGGCTTCTTACTTTTGTTACTAAAAAAGGTGCAACTGATGCGATACATCTTTTTTCTGTTTCAAGAAATGAGATAATAAGAACTTTTCAGTTTGATCATCTTATAAACCTTACCTCTCCCAAATTTTCACCCGGTCAGGATAAAATTGTTTTTCATGCTGTTGATCAGAAAGGTTACAGTGATATTTTTCTTCTTGATATTGAAAACGATTCCTTAAAAAGGCTTACAAATGATTATTATGATGATAGGGATCCTTCTTTCGGATTGGATGAAAATCAAATTTTATTTTCATCAGATAGGACTTCAGGTGAGTTTGAAAAGAAGTATAATATTTTTAATTACGATTTAAACACAAACAGAATCGAGTATGTAACTTATCTTAATTCAAATAATTCTTCCCCTATTGTTTCTCCGGATAAGAAAAAGATTCTCTTTACATCAGATACAGATGGTGTAAGAAATATCTGGTCCCTTGAAATTAATAGTTATGACATAGTAAAAAAGACAACAAATTTTGTTACGAGTGCTTTTTACCCAACATTTATAAATGATTCAACAATTATTTTCTCTGGGTTCGAAAAATTTTCTTTTAATCTTTATAAAGATGAACTTAATAAAACGGAAGGGGAAGATACAACCTTGATTGCGATGACATTCCCTTTAACCACTGAAAAATGGAAAGCAGAAATGGTCTCGGGAGATGTAAAAAGAGAGCAACTTAAATATATAAATGAATATACACTCGATTATGCACAAAGCCAGGTTTCTACAGATCCGATTTTCGGAACAAGAGGGGGAGCAATTCTTTCTCTCAGCGATCTGTTGGGAAATGATAATTACTTCTTCCTTATTTATAACACAGCAGATGTCCAGAGTGATTTTCTAAAAAGTTTCAATATTGCAATCCAGAGAGTTAACCTGAGTGAAAGAACAAATTATGGTTATGGTGTTTTTCACTTTAGCGGAAGAAGATATGATATCAGAGATTCTGATGAATATTTTTTTGAAAGAAGTTTTGGTGGATTTTTTGCGCTTCATTTTCCCCTTTCAAAATTCCACAGATTAGAGACAAGTGTAACTGTTGCCAACTCAGATAAACAGGTTATATCCGGTGTGATTGAGCGGAAAGCTCTTCTTATAAGCAACAGTTTATCTTATGTTGTTGATAATTCTCTTTGGGGATGGACAGGACCACTTGATGGAATTCGCGGAAGATTACTTCTTGGTTATACAAGCGATGTTAAATACAGCAATGTTAATTATTTCACTGTTATTGCTGATTACAGGCATTACTTCAGACTTGGGCTACGTTCTGCGCTTGCATTCAGATCAGCAATCTTTTATAATGAAGGAAAAGAAGCGAGAAGATATTTTATGGGTGGAAGCTGGGATTTAAGAGGATGGAGAAGATGGTCTATCCGTGGTGAAAAACTCTGGCTCTCTTCTATAGAACTCCGTTTTCCATTGGTTGATGAATTATATATTAAATTTCCTCTTTTCGGTTTAGGCTTTGTAGGTTTCAGAGGTGCTGTCTTCTTTGATGCCGGTGGTGCCTGGGATGATGATTACCGGAAGACTCTTGGAAGTTTTGGTGGAGGTTTAAGACTTAATCTCTTTGGTGTTCTTGTTCTTCGTTATGATATGGGAAAGAAAATTGAAGATGATTTTACCAGGATACAGGATGGTCTTTTCTATCAGTTCTTTTTTGGATGGGATTTTTAATTAACCTGGAAAAGTTAAACCGTGGCACAGATTATTAATCTGTGATACGAAAAATTAAATTTTTATGAAATATTTTTTTTCTTTTTTGATAATGGTTTTTTTGTTTTATAGTTGTACGCCTTCTTCAATCAAGCTGGAAACGAAGAAAGGATTATCCTCCTACACAATGTTTGGCAATACAGGAAGCAGAGATTTTTATTTTCCTGTTTCAATCGGAGATTCAATTTCATTAAAATGGGAAGCAGAAATAAACGGCAGCTTCCCCAATTCGTCTGTAACAACCTTTGATAATTATGTCTTTATAAATGATCTTTCAGGCAGGGTATATTGTTTTGATGCATCAAATGGGAAAGTGATTGGAGCTTTAAAACATAATGGTTCGGTTTTCACTACTCCTGTTATTGATCAGAACAATATTATCTTTGCTGCTGCAGAAGACGATGAAAGCAAATCCCTGCTTTACTATTATAATTTTTCTACTGCCAAAATGCTTTATGAAAATGAAATTCCAGGCAGAGTGATGACTGAGATGATAAAAACAGACAAGGAAATATTCTTTAACACTGAGGATGGGAAAGTTTTTTGCTTTAATCTGGTTGGAGAAAAAGTTTGGGAATATGATACCAAAAGCAAAATCCATAGTTCTCCTGCTTTAGGAAATAACATAATTGTTTTTGGAAATGATGATGGAGAGATTATAGGAATAAATGCCAAAGAGGGGAAACTTTTATTCAATGAGAAAATTGGTGAATCCTTTTTCTGTGGTGCCGCAGTGGATGGCAATAATGTTTATATCGGTAATGATAATGGAAACCTGTATGCGCTTGAGCTTTCTTCGGGAAAAGTTAATTGGAAGTTTGAAACAGGAGCAAGAATAACAATGGTTCCGGTTTATAATAAAACTCACATAATAATTGGAAATCTTAAAGGAGAATTATATTCTGTTAATAAAGAAACCGGAAAACTAAACTGGCGCACAAACACAAGGGGTGTATTAAATGCATCTCCATTACTTACAGAGAATTTTATTATTCTTCCCGATCTTAACGAGGCATATCATTTTGTTGATGTAAAAACCGGTGAAGTAAAAAAAACTTATCTTTTAGATGGGAGGGGTAAGTTAACTCCTGTAATTTTTAATGAAGTATTATATATTGGATATGATAACGGAATTTTAAGAGCATATGAATTCAACAATTAAAATAATTTCTTTTCTTATTCTGTGTACTGGTACATTGGTGCAGTCTTTCTCACAGGATTGCAAAGGTACACTAATTATTATTACTGATAGAACAGAATCTCTGATTTACCTCAATGATGAATTGATAGGTAAAGGGAATATTCAAACAGAACTTGATGCGGGAACTTATTATGTGGTTGCTAAAGAAGGTGGAAATAATTGGGAAAAGATTATTTTATCAGATTCTGTAAAACTAAGTAACTGCAATCATCAGACATTAACTTTTAATTTTGATGATGAGATTTATCTGCAATCTAACCCGCAAGATGCAGCGGTTTTCAGAAATGATTCACTTATCGGTTACACACCGCTCCATATTGCAAACAGTTTCAGAAGTCTGCAACTAATAAAACCGGGATATGAGAGTAAATTTATTTCTTTGAAAGATTATGATAGGGATAAACCATTCACTCTTGATTTCATTGGTAAGGTTAAAGAGACAAGCTTTTATGAACAAGATCTTTTCAAATATCTTTTAGCAGGCATTGTAGTTCTTGGTGGAACAACTGCTTACTTTAAGCTAAAAGCCGATAATAAATTTGAAGAGTATGAAATAACCGGCGATCAAAAACTTCTTGATGAAACTGAAAGATATGATCTGATAAGTGGGATTACATTTGCTGCTCTTCAATTAAACTTTGGTGCACTCATCTATTTCTTCCTTAGCGAATGACAACGAAAAAGTCATTCTGAATCCCGACATGTCGGGATGAAGAATCTTCAATCTTAATCCAACACTAAACAATCAGCAAATATTAACACCATCTGAGCAGAAAAAAGTTATTGCTATTATAAAAAATTGTAAGTAAAATAATAACACATTATTTAATTAAAGTGGAAAGAAATGAGATATGTACTATTTTCTTTCATATTTTTTCTTACGACGTCGGGCTTTTCACAGAATCAATTCTGGCGACACTTAGTTAATACAGAATTTAACACAATCACTACAATAACTTTTAATCAAAAAGGTTATGTCTTCGCCGGCTTTACACCAGGACAAATATATCGATCAACAGACAACGGTGAATCTTGGACTAAAATGTGGGATAGTACTATGAATACTATCATTTATTCCATTGTAGTAGATTCAAATGATTATATTTTTGCATCAACTTCAACTCGGACTCCTGGTCCATTTGGTTTCTATGTTGGTAAACTTATCTGTTCAGCAGATGATGGTTTATCTTGGATTACATTAGATTCTGATTTGGAAGGAAGTATTCTAAATACTCTTTCTATTAATTCAGTAAATACATTCTTTGGAGGAGGTGGTAATGGAGCGATTTATCGTTCGACAGAAAATGGTATCACTTGGGTACAAGTTCATAACGGAGATATTGGAGACAATATTACAGCCCTTGCTTTTGATTCTAATGATAACATTTTAGCTGGATCTTTCTCTGGGGATAGTAGCGGACAAATATATCATTCAACAGATATTGGTAATACTTGGTTTGCCTTAACACATGTTGGCAGATCAATTTATTCTTTAACCGTTAATCAAGGCGATACGATATTTGTCGGAACTTATGATGCGCCGTCAAACGATGGAGGTATATACCGTTCAATAAATAATGGTTTAAATTGGTCGCAAGTCGGATTACATGGTATGTCAATTAGCTCAATTCTTATTTATGATTTTAGAATCTTTGCTGCAACCTATGAAGATGGTATATACTATTCAACTAATGGTGGAGAGGATTGGACTTCAATAAACTCTGGTTTAGATAATGGAATGATAAGAGTAATCAATATCTCTCCAATTGGATTTCTTTTTGCTGGAACTATCGGTGGAGGGATCTATAGAAGTGTAGAACCAGTGACAAGTATTAAAGATTTTGGAAAGGAAATACCAACTCGTTTTTCGTTACAGCAAAACTATCCCAATCCATTTAACCCAAGTACAAAAATTGATTTCTCACTTCCTCTTTCAGCTAAAGTAAAAATAAAAGTTTATGATATTCTAGGAAATGAAATTGAAACTTTGATTGATGAATACAGACAATCTGGATATTATGAAGTTGAGTTTGATGGTAATGAATTACCAAGTGGAATATATTTTTACAGATTAATTAGTAGCAAATATACAGAAACTAAGAAGATGATTCTTCTTCGTTAAGACAACGAATGACTGAATAAAGAGATACCGGATAAAAAAGGCATTTACTCTCCTTTGTTGAGTTCGCAATAAACTCCATTCCAACTTCCAGATCAATATCTTTAGGAAAATTCTCTTCGAACCTATACAATATGAAGGTACTTTTATTTTTTGATATTGAACTCACAAAAATTAAATTGCAATCAAAGAAATAAAATTTTATGCTG
>MHAF01000046.1 GCA_001802865.1 Ignavibacteria bacterium RBG_16_34_14 | reverse complement strand
TTAAAAATTGTTTCAATTCAAAAAAACAAATTATTCTAAATGAAAGTCATCAGTTCTTAGTCATTCATGAAAAAGAGTAGTACCATTATCTTAATTATAATATTGCTGATGATTGCCTGTTCAGATAATTCAGCACAAAATTACTGGAAGCAGATTCAAAGCCCGGTAAACCAAAAACTTTACGAAATATTTTTTTCTGATTCTCTTAATGGCTGGGCATCTGGCGATTCAGGTACGGTTATAAAAACAACTGATGGCGGTTTGAATTGGAATGTTCTTAACAGCATTGTAAACAGTACAATATGGGATATTTATTTTCTAAATAAAGATTTAGGATGGATGATTAGCTGGCAGGCAGAAGTACCTCCTTATGGAAGCCTTATTCATAAAACAACTAATGGCGGAGAGGATTGGACAACTCAGGAATTTCGCGGAGAAGATATTTTTATTAATGTTATTCATTTCACCGATTCTTTAAATGGAGTTGTAGGAACGAGCAATAATCTAATTGTGCCTTTATTTTATACTACCAATGGCGGTCTTGAATGGAGTCCTTCTGATATTTTTCCTGACACCGCTTTTTATGGGTATTTACCCGTTTCAGATTTTAATTTTATTACTCCGGAAATAGCTTATGCCTGCGGTGGTGCAGTTGATATTGCCGGCGTAATCTGGAAAACTTCAAACGGCGGATTTTCATGGAGTGCTGACTCAACTGTAGCACCAGATCCTATTAATGACCTGTATGTATTCGATTCACTCGAAGTTGTGGGCATAGGAGGAGACATTGAATTTTTTTATGGGGTAGGATTAGTGCGGACAACTGATGGAGGAGATTTTTGGAATTATAAAGAACTTGAGATACTCGGTGTTGCACATTCATTGGGATTCAGGACACCTTATGAAGGATGGGCGCCGCTTGGTTCAATTCAAACTTTTATTTATTCAGATGATTCCGGCTATACATGGCAGGAAATCCCCACACCAAATAATACTGCAATATTTGATCTGGTATTTATTGATTCGACTAAAGGATTTGCAGTAGGGGACAGCGGAGTAATTTTAAAATACGAATACAAACCAAATGACGTAAATGATGAATTAATAAATAATCCCAATTCATTTTACCTATATCAGAATTATCCTAATCCGTTTAACCCAAGTACAATCATCAGATATACTATTCCTTCTTTCACCCTGAGCGAAGTCGAAGGATCCCTTGTAACTTTGAAAGTTTATGATGTTTTAGGAAATGAAGTTGCCACCCTTGTTAATGAGGAAAAGAAACCGGGAGTTTATGAGGTTGAGTTTTCTGCTAAAGGCGGATCCGCCTCTGGCGGAAATGCCTATGATCTTTCAAGCGGCGTTTACTTTTATCAGTTCAGGGCTGGTGAATTTATTTCAACAAAGAAACTTGTATTAGTCAAATAAAGAAGCTATCACAGAAGTAAAATTTCTGTCGGAAAGATATTTTTTTACTTGTCCGCCTTTGGAGGATTGCCTATTGACGGAGCTTGTCCCGATAATAATCGGGATTCTTTTTTAAGCGGTTATATGCCTTCTTTGGTTATTCTTATTTTGTATTTATTAATAAAAGATTTTCTTTCTGTTTCATTCGCAAATTTGTATATGGTAGTGAATAAACCAATTTCTTTTTTGTCTTCCTCATTTAAGAAATCAGATAAAGTTGATTCGTTAATTATTACAAATAGTTCATTTCCTTTTTCGGCGGTATGGATTACTCCGCCTTCAATTGAAGCAACCATTCTATGATTTTGTAAATCACTTTCACTTATATCATACACTTGTGAATATCCTTTTTCTTTCTCTTTCAACTGTGCATAAGCTGAATTACTTAGTTTAAGTCCACAGTAACGGGCCCAAAGAAACATTAAATATTCTCTCGTTTGCCAAGGTAAATCTAGTTTCATTATGTTTTCAAAAAAATCTTGGTAAGTAATTATTTGGAAATTATAATTGTGTTCTTCTTTTAACATCAACTTATATTCTTCTGCAATTTTTATTGCTTCTTCATCTTTTTGGTGACAGAATAAAGCTAAACATGCAAAGTCATAAAGTTTATCTTGTTTAAAACTTTCTGCGACTAACTGATTGCGAAATAGTTGATTGAACTTTGATTTGATTAGTTCTTCATAAGGTTTTGCCCAAATATTAGATTGATTATGTATTGTTTTGTAAATGGGTTTATCAAACTCTTTAGGTGAAAAAGAATCAGTATATTTACATTCAAAACCAATAATTCCTTTTTTACTTCCATCGTTAACATCAAATGCAACATCAAAAGCAGAATTATCAAATTTGTTATTAGAATTAGTGTGTTCAAAATATACTTTATTAACCATAGTAATCTCTGGATAGAATTTCCTAAGAAAGTGTAATGCAAGTTTTTTATCAACATAAAGGGGAGAAAAGAAATTAAAGCAAAGTGGTTGACTTGAAAGTAAGTTGTTATATAAACGTTTTTCATCAACCATTCCAGCATATCCATCTATTCTTTTTTCTAAAATTTCTTTTACAACATTTTTTACCGAGTTTGATAAAAAATTATTTTTAGTTTGTTTTCCATTTAAAAGAGTGTTACAAATATTTTTATCTCTCAATGGATGTTTGCCTTCATTTTCACCTAAAACAAAAGCTCGCCACCAACCTTGATGCAAACGCATTCTTTTTTTGAAATCTCTTTCATTTATGAGTGAACCAATATGTTTTAGTAAATCAGTCATTTTTCTCTCTCACTAATTTTAGGCATATAACTATACTTAAACTGAATTTGTGTTTTTCACCTCTTAAAAAACTCACTGCTAACTTTATTCCAATTTGGTTCATCGAGGGTTTCCAATTCACCAAAGTAAATCTCACCACTCTCATATTCGCCTTCTTTAACAGGCTTTAATGATTTTTTTCTGAGATCAATGAAATGTTCAATATCATCCTGGTATAAAGAAACTGCTGTCTTTCCGATCTTCAAATTTTTCAATTCGGTATCAAGATCTTCAGCATCAATTATGCAAATCCAGTTTGAATCATAAGGTGTAACATTGAGCAGTTCAACATCATACTGAAGCGGTTTATTTATTTTAATTACCTTGCCGCTTACAGGAGAATTGAAAGTTATAGTTTTATTTCCCTGTTTGATTGTAAAGAGCGGCTGCCCTGTCTTTACAACCATACCAAGATTCGGAAATTCTATTGTATCAATTTTGCCTATTAATTTTTTGGCAAAATCATCAATGCCGACTCTTGCATTTCCATCCTGTTCCATACTAACCCAGGTATGTCCTGCCGAAATAAACACTCCGCCCGGAATTGCAAATTCACACATCATTGAGCTTTTAACATCTGCAAGATGAGTAATGTGAACTTTAGGCTTTAGTTGTTTTTGTATTTTATCCTGTCTTTTAATCAAAATGTTTTTAACGAATGCAAGAAGTTCATCATCCGTAAACGGTTTCTGAACATAATCCATTGCGCCATATTTCATGGTTTCAACAGCAGTTTCCACTGATGCATAACCTGTTATTATTATAACATCAATATCAGGTCTTAAATGCTTTACTGCTTTTGTTACTTCTACTCCATCCATCTCCGGCATTTTCAGATCTGTAAAAACAAAATCATAATGATGGGACTGAATTAATCCAAGAGCTTCTTTCCCGTTCGTAACCGTATCAACAGAATACCCGTCTATAACAAGGATTTTTCTGAAGCTGTCGAGAATTACTTCCTCATCATCAACACAAAGGATTTTTGCATTTGGATTTTTAACTTCAGCACGTTTTAATGATTTAGCTTCACTGCTGAAGTCAAGCCTGATGCTTTCTGCAAGAACCTGTTCACGTTCTTTGCGTACTTTTTTCTCGCCGATTTTTTTATTGAAATGCCGGATTAAAATATCAGCGATGATAAATATGATTACTGCTAATATGAATAGTGCCATTTTATTTTCTCCCTTAAATTTATGCTCACAAAAAGCAGTAATTATATTTTGAATAGCCACGACCTTTAGGTCGTGGAGTAATTTAGCCAATCCGGGGCTTTAGCCACAATTGGGACTAAAGTCCAGATTGATCTGGTTTATTTGTCTCCGACATGAATGTCGGGGCTACTCAATAAATAAATCTGCATTAAGCAAGTTCTATTATTTAATCTCCTTCTATAATCTATCCGAGCTGCAATTAATTAAATTCTTCAATTCATACTCACTGTCTGAAGGAATCAGCCTGTAAAACCATCCTTCAAAATATGGATCTTTTTCAATTAAACTTTTGTTCTTAATAATGTCTTCATTCACTTCTATTATCCTTCCGCTGACAGGTGAAAGCAGTGGATGAACTCTTTCCTCTTTATCCTTTATATATGCACAGGCATTTCCCTGCACGACTTCTTCATCATTTTGAAATAATTCGAGGTCAGAAATGTTTTCAATAGTTTTTATAAACAAGTCCGTCGAACCAATTAAAATTGAACCAGTATTCTCTTCAGCAGCCCAGCTTGAATAACCAAGCCGGTAATATTTTGCAGGACAGGGAACATAGATGATTTCCGAATCATCGCGTTTATAACTTTTTAATGAATTTTGAATCCGGATATATTTCATTCCCCTCAAAATAGAATTAAATAATTCATCGGCAGTAAAAGGTTTTGGAATAAAATCTATAGCTCCTGTATATAGTGATTTAACGGCGTTCTCAACTGTTGAGTAACCAGTCGTCATTATTACGGGAGACGAAATTTTCCTTTCAGATAATTCATTTAAAAATCCGAAACCATCAATACCGGGCATCATTATATCGCAAACAATTAATTTGTAATTGTTCTTGGCAAACTTTTGCAAGGCTTCTTTTGCATCAATTGCCGAATCAATGGTATAGCCTTCCGAAGAACATATTTTAACAACAGCATCAATTACTACCTGCTCATCATCTACAACTAATATGTCCCAATCCTTTTTCATTATTTTAATGTTTGCCTTCCGTTAGGGCAGGGAAGATGAATTGTAAAAGTAGTTCCCGTATTTAATTTACTTTCGACTTTAATAGTGCCATTATGATTATCAATTATTCCCCAGATAACTGAAAGACCAAGCCCGGTTCCTTTCTGTCCTTTAGTGCTGTAGAAAGGTTCGAAAATTTTTGAAAGATTTTCTTTTGGAATTCCGCAGCCAGTATCTGAGATTTTAATTTCTATATATTCTTTTTGCCCGTCCGCATCAACAGCATCCCACTTTTGCCAATTGCATTCTTTAGATAAGCATCCTTCTATATTTCCTTGTGAAGGAACTTCGAGAGAATAAACAGGGGCATTACAATCAGGGCATTTTTTATCCTCTTCAATTAATGATATTTCACATTGCGGGCAGACAACTCTTAATTCTTTAAGGTTTAAATCCCAGTTAATCAGGTGGTGATTTCTTCCATAAAGAGGATCAAGATTTATAAAACCGGTTTTGCTGTTGGAATAAACTTTTAATTTTATAGAAGGCATTCCGCCAATTTTAACTTCATTATCCATCAGATCATGACGTTTCGGACAAGTAGCTTTTTTAATATGTGTAATTCCATAAGGAGAAAGCTTTAGTAAGTCTGTTGAGATATTAATTGTTCCGCCCTTTAAACCGATTGCGTCAGAAGCATTCACTAAAAGATTTATAAATACCTGCTGCATCTGGTTTGAATCAAGAGTAGTTTGCGGTAAATCTTTTGTAAGATTCTTCTTTAATTCTACATGATTAATTGAAAGCTGATTTTCTACAACTATAATTGCTCTTTCAATTACATCATTAATATTAACCAGGTTTTTCTTGGGAACAGATTGTCGTGCAAAATCAAGGAGGCTTTTTACAATCTCGCGGCTTCGTTTTGTTTCTCTTACAATAACTTTTAAATCTTCATTTAACTCACGATTATTCTGGGTTCTTTTTAAAAGAAAGCTGCTGTAAGTTAAAACACCTGTTAATGGATTATTTAGCTCATGTGCAATGCCTGCAGCAAGTCTTCCCAGTGAAGCCATTTTATCAGATTGGAAAAGCTGGATCCTGGCTTCGGAAAGTTTTTGTGTCATATTGTTAAATGATTTTGCAAGCAGTCCTAATTCATCTGAGCCCAAATCTTTAATAACATAATTAAGATTTCCTGTTCCAACCTGTTCAGTCGCATTAACTAGTTCATTGACTGGTTTCTCAATCCATCTCCTCACAAAAATTCCTATAATTAAGCTAAGCAGAGCAATTGCAATCACAGCAAAAATAATCGATCGGAATTCGCTGCTGGCAATTTGTGCATCTAACTCTTTTAAGCTGAGCTGTACATCGAGCACTCCAAGCACTTTTTGTTCTTTCGGATGAACATGACAATCAGCTGCCCAGCACGATTGTTCATTATAAATTGGATTTATTATTCCAAGAATACGCGGAGAATTAGTATCCAACTGATAAATCCGCGTTCTTTCTTCCATGGGAAGCTTTGCGAGAGGTTCGTATTTTGTATGGCAGGCATAACAGGCTTCGGCATTTTTATCCACCAGCTGTCCGATGACATCCTTCTGCGAAGAAAATATTATTCTGCCTTCTTTATTAAAAATTCTTATTTCGCGTAATCCCGGTTCCTGTGCAATTGTATTAATAATATATCGTGTCTGTTCTTCTTTATTTTCCAGCATACTAAGGTGGGTGCTGTTTTTTATAGTCTCGCTTAACTTATTGGCATATACCTCTGCCTGAGAGAGGAGTTCATCTCCCTGAGCCTTAATGCTGAAGTAGGAATAGACACTTATGATGATAATTGTAACAGCACCAACCGCGAGTATAAGCTTTAAACTTATTTTCGATATGATGTCTTTAAGTTTCATCTAATATAATTAAATCAGCTTGTCAAATTTTTTTATTCCCACTCCCTGCTTCGAATATCAAGGGCGGGGTATTTTTATATCTTTATATCAGAACACGATTACTGAAAAGAATTTTACTCCTTCTTTTCCGGAGTAGATAAGTATCTTACCAGTAATATAAACAGAACTAAAAAGCAAATTAACAACACATATTCAAGACCTTTTGTCTCAAAAATATTTACATAATAATAAAACTCCATGTTTAACTCCTTTCTGAAATTTTAATGTTGTTTACTGAAAACCGGCATTCGTGTAACAATCCACCTGAAAACCCATATTTCCGTGAAAACCACCATTAGTGTAACAATAATTTCTTCCCAGGATGGATAATACTTATTAACTGCATCCCACTTAAAAGCAATTACAGATATATTTAATCTGTTAAGAATAATACCTATTAAAGTTATTATTGCTGCCAAACGGATTATTGTTGTATTTCTGGTCTTTACCGCATAGGCAAACATAAAGCAAGGAATAAGCACAAAGCCTATTACCTCAACAAGATACCAGTAACCCCAGAAATCATTAATCAGTTCCCATTGCTGCTCGTGGATAAAAATAAGAGCTTTGAAGAAGTAATACACAAACATTGAAATAGCTGCTCCTTTAGCCATACCTAATATTATTTCTTCAAAAGAATGCTGACTTTTTTCCCCAATCAGATTTCTGAAAACTTTATGACTAATTGTCCCTTCAAATATTATCATTGATAATCCCGCAAAAATACTTGATACAAAAAACAGGATCGGTATAAATTCAGAATACCATAGAGGATGTATTTTCGGTTTCGCCATTAAGAAAAGTGCGCCAAGCCCGGATTGATGCAGCATTGAAAGCGTAATACCAAATATTACAGCGCCCAGAGTTAAAGCCGAAACAAATTTTCGTACTTTTTCCAGCTGTGCCCATTGAGCAATTACAGGCGAAAATTCCACAAACTCTGCAAGCATATAAAGAAGGAAGTGCCAGGCAACCAAAAACAAAACAGAATTATAACCGAATGAATTTCCGATTATCGGATTAATTATATGCCATGGCCTTCCTAAATCCAGCACTAATGCCCCGGCATAAAAAATATAAGCTAATAGTCCGTTTAAAACCGTTACTCTTACAATAGAATGATATTTCTCAACTTTCATCACATAAACAACGAAAGTAATAATATAAGCTCCGCCGGCAAATGCAACTCCGATTACAACATCAAAACCAATCCAGAATCCCCAGGGAAATTCCTGTGAAAGATTAGTTACTGATCCCAGACCCTGTGTAAAACGAATGAACAGAATTATAGTACCAAGAAGTATAACCGGAATGGAAATGATATTAAATGGTGTAAGCCATTTCCCCTTGGGTTTCAGTTCCTGAAGAAAAAATCTTATAAATCTTTTAAAATCACTTGTAATGGCAGTAGTATTATTCATTTTTCCACCCCTGTTTTTCACTTAATTCGTTTTTTCTGTTCGTCAGCAAATTAAGCCCTAACAGAAAAGCGGGTATGCTAAAAAGTACGAGCGGAACAGAGAATAAAAATTCCTTTGTGTACTCGGGGTAAGGAGTTGTGCCCAAATCCGTACTGAACCCGATTTGTTCAAACGGTATGGCTGAAAGGTAAAGCCAGCCGGTTCCTCCTACATCGTGTTCACCGTAAATTTTATGTACATATTTATCGGGATAATTATAAACGCGATGCCTTGCAACTTCCATTAATTGTCTCTTCGATCCGAACATCAAAGCATCCGTCGGGCAAGCTTCCACACAAGCGGGTTTCTTTCCCTGCTGCAATCTTTCAAAACACATATTACACTTCTGAATCTTAGGGTTCCATTCATTATATTCAAACTTCGGAATATCAAACGGGCAGGAAACCATACAATATCTGCAGCCCATGCATTTATCTCCGTCCCATGTAACAGGTCCCTCTTTGGTTTTATACATTGCATTAGTAAGGCAAGCGGCTGTACAAGCCGGCTGCCAGCAATGTAAACATTGTCTTTTAACAAATACTTCCCCTTTTTCAGTCTCGAAACGATTAACAACCGTCCATTGCTTCTCGCTGGTAGTTCTTAAACTTTCAAGAGCAGAATCATTTTTAATATCAGGTACATAAAGATCGTGTTCTTTTGAGCAGGCAACTTCGCATGACCTGCAACCAATGCACCGGGTTGTATCTACGAGCACTCCTGAAAATTCGGTTTTCATTTCCGTTTCTTCGGCTTTAATATTTTTAAAGGGAAGAGTTGCTGCACAAACTGCTGCCGTTGTTTTAAGAAAATTTCTTCTATCCATAATAACTCCCTTTAGAATTCATTTAGTATAAACTTTAATTATTATCACCTGAATGACAGCCGCTGCAAGTTTCACTTGCATCACTGCCAGTACCTACTTCATGACATTCCCAGCAACTTTTATGAATCACTACTTTAGAGCTTAATGTTTCATCTGCTATATTTGCAGGACTCGAATGGTGACATTCCGAACAATTGAAAACCTTCTGTTTAACCTGTTCCGTTTCAGTATGGCAGATTTCACACTTAATCCAGGAAGACTTAAAGTATTCAAAATGAGGTGTTTTTAATTCTTTAGCATTAATCTGATGATGACATTCAACACATTCTATTTCAAGATCTTCGATATGCAACTGATGAGGAAAGACAACCTTCCCGACTGAAGAGGGAAAACTTATTTCTTCGGGTATCTCCGAGGTATCTATACTGAAGTTATATACCGATCCAACTCCCAAGCCAGAAGACTCAAGACTTTTTAAAGTTAAGTTGTTCTCACTATCTGTAACAGAAAAACCAGAGAATGCTGCATACAGAAGTGAAAAAATCAGAACAGAGAGAGATGATTTTACCATAAATGCCTCTATCTTTTGAGAGAAATATAATCCAGGTGAATTAGTAAAGATTTTTATTATTCATTAAAAAAAGTTTTGCAAAATTCATCAAGTATCTTTTCACGATGATTTTTCATTTCAAGATTTTCTTTTTGAATTCCAGCTACAATTTCATTATACTTTTCTATTTCTTCTTTATACCAGTTAATCGAACTATCACCAATCTTTAAAGCAAGCAATTCTCCGGACAAATCGTAAGGTTCAATGCAGCACATCCAGCTAAGCTCGAATGGTTTAATGACTACCCATTCCGGATGATCAATGTGTTCGGTATTCAATAAGCTGACTCGTCCACTTACAGGAGAAGTAATATTAATTGTGTGATTGTTTACCTTTAAGGAAAAAAGTAATTCTCCCTTCTTAATTTTCTGATTTAATTTGGGTAACGATACGGCATCAATTTTACCGATTGTTTTCCTTGCAAAATCATCTATTCCAATACGAGCTGTTCCATTCATTTCGATGTTTACCCATACATGATTTTTTGCAATGAATATCCCGGCAGGCACATTAAACTCATGAGGGGAATCGGATTCTTCAACTGTTGATGTAACTAAACGAACTGTAAGTTTCATCTGTCGTGCAATTTTATCCTGTCGTTTTATGAGAAGCTTATTAACAAAATCAACCAACTCATCTTCAGTAAAAGGTTTCTGCACATAATCCATTGCACCATGCTTCATTGTTTCTACAGCTGTTTCTATTGTTGCATAACCTGTAATAACGACCACATCTATATCCGGTCGTAGATGTTTAACGGCTTTTGTTACATCAACTCCATCCATCTCGGGCATTTTAAGATCGGTAAAAACAAAATCGTAGTCATACTTTTTTATCAGCCCTAAAGCTTCTTTTCCAGATTCTATCGTATCAATACAATAGCCGGCATAGACAAGAATTTTTCTGAAGCTATCAAGGATTATCTTTTCATCGTCCACAGCCAGGATTTTTGCTTTGGGATTTTTAACTTCAACCCTTTTTAAAGATTCTGCTTCATCGGTAAAGTCCAGCTTTAATCCTACATCTAGCGCCATCTCCCTTTCTTTTCTTATTTTCACTTCTTGAATTCTTTTCATCAATAACCGCAGGGCTAAATCAACTATTATAAAAACCACAATCGTAAGAACAACAATTAAAACTACCATAATGTTCTCCTTATAGATCTTTCTTTGTTTTTTTCACCTAATGATGACTAGTAACTCATTTTAACAGAATCCGTAAAAAAATTCGTTATTGTCCACAGACAGATATAAACCATTGCTTTTCCTGATTTTAGTTGGAACTCCGGCTATTGTAGCAGATAATAAACCGGCAGTTTTGAAGAAACTTCTTCGGCTTTGTTTTTCCATTATTCCCCTGAAATTTTTTAATATTATTTTACACAATAAACGCAGCAGCAAATACAAATTATAAGCCAATGAAAACAATTGTAATTATCAACAATTCCTCAGAAAAAATTTTCATTACATATAAATCTTAAAATCCATTTCTTGTATTTGGGAAAAATCTATATTTATAAATATAGATTTTATTTCCAGAGTTTATTGATGTTAATGAATGCTTATCAATCAGCAAACATTAAGAATTATTAATCATTCTTGCTACTGATAGTTGATTTTTCTATGTTTGAAAAAAATTTACTCAGGGGAGTTAAATGAAAACTAAACGTTGGAACCTGTTAAGTGTCAGATTAATCTTTTCTGTTTCTATCTTTTATATTTTTATTCTCACTGTTTATACAACTGTCTTTGTTATACCACGTGAAGAAAACCTAACAGGAAATAATATAGGGGGTGTTTATCAAATAAGCTTTGCAGAAAAATTCTAAAGGGGAAAAAATGGAACACGAGGAAAAAATCTTAATTGTTCAGGATGATAAAATGATCAGAGATTCTCTCTTCTGCCTGTTTGAAAGAGAAGGTTTTTTTGTTAATGCTGCAGAAAGCAATGAAGAAGCATTAAAAAAATTCAGGGAAGATAAATTTGATCTCTTGCTTGTTGATTTGGAAATGATGGGAATAAGTGGACTTGAACAGCTTGTGAAAGAACTAAAAAATGATAACGATACAATAATAATTTTAATTACAGAATTCGGTTCAATTCCAACAGCTATTTTGGCATTAAAAAATGGAGTATACGACTATATTACCAAACCCATTAGTCCTAACGAACTATCTCATCGTGTAAAAAATGCTTTCGAACAAAGAGCTCTGAATATTGAGAATAAACAACTTCGGGATAAGCTTGAAGAAATTATTAGTGAAAGCCAGCATATAAAAAGTATTTTTAATGAAGATGACGGAGATAATAAGAGTTTGTCCGCTTTTGAAAAAAAATATATTCTGAAAATTCTGAACGAGAATAACTGGAACATTTCCAGGTCGGCACATATTCTTGAAATTGACAGGGTTACCCTCTATAATAAAATAAATAAGTACGGATTGAAAAAGGAAACATTAAATGAGCAATGAAAAAACAAAAATTAAAGTTGATGTAATGGGTCCAATCTGGGCAATTGGATGGCTGTTTACAATAGGTTTTCTACAGCTAACTTTCTGGAAAGGTGTGCTTGCAATTATTTTATGGCCTTACTACTTAGGAGATTACTTTAGCAGGTTTGTGAGTTAACTAAATGTAGAGCCATATTAATGTCGCTCTAGAGAAGTATTCTAAATACTCATCGCCTCTTTAGCTTCTTTAAAGCTTTAACTGCAATATCCAACTATTGTTACTATGTTTATCTATTCATCAAATAATTCAATCACATTGAGCTTCAGAAATTCTTTCCAACTCAACGCATCATCGCTGATCAGAATTGTTTTAAAAGGCTTATACTTTTTCCTGAACTCTTCAAGCCCCGTATGAAATTTTATTCTTCCGGTTTTAACTTCAATGGCTATAACCTTTTTATTCTTTTGCAAAATAAAATCTACTTCAAAATTCCCATCCCGCCAATAATTTATCCTAAAGTTTTGTAACCGGGATAGATTTAATAAATGTGATCCAACAGCTTGTTCAACCCGTCTTCCCAATATTTCCGGGTCTTTAGTAGTTTCTATAAAATTTTCTTTGGCATAAACTGAAAGTAAAGATGTATTATAAGCAAGCCATTTTGGAGAAGATGATTTGGTTTTAATTTTTGAACCGGAAAATTTCTGTAAACCTGAAATGAACCATACCTGGTTCAGTAAATCCTGGTAATGAGTTAATGTTGTTGTATTACCGGCATCAGTAAGCTGTCCTAATATTTTTGTGTAAGATAGAATTTGTCCGTTATAAATGCAGGCAAGTTCAAAAAGATTTTTTAGCAAGGCAGGTTTTTGAATTGTAGTAAGCTGCAAAATATCTTTTGAAATGGTTGTATCAATTATTGAATTATGGATATAATCGCTCCATCTTTTTTCGTCATTTATAAAATCTGCAGCTCCGGGATAACCACCAAAATAAACAAACTGTTCCGGCGCAAACCCAAATGCTTCATACATTTCACTTAAGCTCCAATGAGGCAACTTAATTAATTCGAATCTGCCGGTTAAAGATTCACTTAATCCCTTATCAATTAGCAGAGTTGAAGAGCCTAATAAAATAATTTTAAGATCAATTTTATTTTTCCTGTCTTTATCCCATTCTTTTTTAACCTGTTCACTCCAGTTATGTATCTTTTGTATTTCATCAATAATTAAAAGGAAAGATTTTGAATCGGATGATTTCATTTTAATTCGTGCCACTTCCCATTGCTGTTCAATCCAACCTAAGGATGAAGATGGAATAGCATCTGCCGAGACAAAATTAAATCCAATGGTAATCTTTTCTGTTAATTGAGATGCCAAAGTTGTTTTCCCCGATTGCCTTGGTCCGGTGATAACCTGTATGAGGTTCTTTTTTTCTTTTATTCGTTCTTCTAAAACGGATAGATACTTTCTTTCAAACATAAATATTTACTCAATTGGTTGAGCAAATTTACTCAATGGATTGAGTAAAAGCAATATTATGTTTTAATTTAACCTAAATTCCCATCTCCTCTTTAACTTCTTTAAATGCTTTAACTGCAAAACCCAAATCTTCTTTTGTATGTGCAGCAGAAATTTGCACTCTTATTCTTGCAGTTCCTTTTGGAACAACCGGATAAAAGAAACCAATTACATAAACACCTTTCTCAAGAAGTCTTGCTGCCATATTCTGCGAGAGTGCAGCATCACCGATCATAATCGGAACTATTGGATGAATACCAGGTTTTATATTTAAGCCGGCTTTTGTAATCTGCTCACGGAAATATTTTGTATTTTCTTCAAGCTTATCCCTTAAATGAGTTGTGGATGAGAGCATTTCCAGAACTTTAATAGAGGCAGCAACAATACTTGGTGCAACTGTATTAGAAAAAAGATAAGGACGAGATCTCTGACGAAGCAAATCAATTATTTCTTTTCTTCCACTTGTATAGCCGCCGCTTGCACCTCCAAGTGCTTTACCAAGAGTTCCGGTTATAATATCAAGCTTGCCTAAAACTCCACAATGCTCAGGAGTTCCTTTTCCATGTTTTCCCATAAAGCCAACTGCGTGCGAATCATCAACCATAACCATCGCATTATATTTATCCGCAATATTTCTTATCTCTTTCAGATTAGCTATAAATCCATCCATCGAGAAAACGCCATCTGTTGCAACAAGAAGATGCTTTGCATTGTTTGCCTTGGCTTCTTTTAATTTCTCTTCAAGATCATTCATATCATTATTCTTATACCTGTACCGCTGAGCTTTACATAAACGTACTCCATCAATAATACTTGCGTGGTTCAGTTCATCACTAATAACTGCATCTTCTTCAGTTAAGATTGTTTCAAACAATCCGCCGTTTGCATCAAAGCAGGAGGTGTAAAGAATTGTATCTTCAGTTTCAAGGAAGTCTGTAATTTTTTTCTCAAGCTCTTTATGGATTTGCTGAGTCCCACAAATAAATCTTACAGAAGAAAGACCATATCCCCATTTATCAAAACTCGATTTGGCAGCTTCAATTATTTCAGGGTTGTCCGCGAGTCCCAAATAATTATTTGCACACATATTTAAAACCTGCTGTCCGCCGGTTACTTTTATATGAGCGCTTTGCGGAGAAGTTATTATTCTTTCTTTTTTGTAAAGCCCTTCGGATTCGATGTTCTTTAATATTTCTGAATAATGTTGTTTTAGTTCGGTGTTCATGATTTTGCCTTCATCTAAATGTTACCAGAGTAGGTATTAAAGATACTTTGGATTTAATATTTAAACTATAATGATGATTTCTAAATTATTTAAATATCTGACAATAATATATTTAATATTTATAAATACTTTAGATTCCTTTCTTGCAACTTTTAACTTTTCTTAAGAATTTAGAATCAGGTAAAGTGAATAGGACTTGTATGAAAGTTCAGGTTCTCTTTTACTCTATGTCCGCTCTCTTTATTTTATTCTTGTCTCACCAGACTTTTCCACAGAGTTATATCTCGGATAAAATTCGATTCAGGCATCTTACTAGAGAACAAGGTTTATCTGATAGTTTTATTCGTTGTGTCATTCAGGACAGTAAAGGATTTTTGTGGATTGGTACTTCGGACGGGCTCGACAGATATGATGGATATAATTTAAAAGTGTTTAAGTTTTCACCTAACGATATTAATAGTCTGGGCGGTAACAGCATAAGGGCGCTTTATGAAGATAAGCTCGGAACACTTTGGGTTGGGACTTTAGGTGGTGGTTTGAATAAATATATTTCCGGGCAAGAGATGTTTACAAGATATTTTAACGATCCCCTTAGGTAAGTCTAAGGAATTTGTCAAGAAGCAATTTTTGTTAAATTATAAATGATTTTTAATTGTTGAGATCAGAATCAATGAATTAAGTAAAAAATGAGTTCATTTCACTTATCCCCCAATTTCAATATTTTTGTTCCGCCAATAATTTTTAATAACAATCCATAAGTGATACTATGTACCACAGAACAAAATACGACCTAAAACAGGAACTAACATCAATTAAAGAAGCAAAGCTCTACAAAGATGAAAGAATAATTCTCTCCGACCAGAAAGCTAAAATAAAAGTTTCATATCCGGCAGACTCAAAGCCGAAAGAGGTTCTCAACTTCTGCTCAAATAATTATCTCGGACTGGCAAATCATAGAATATTTATACTATAAGTTATTTGTAGTATATTATTAAAAATTATAAAAATTAATTTAGGAAATTGTATTTATGGAACAGCATATAATTTCAGATCCAAATGTTATGATGGGGAAACCTGTAGTCGCCGGCACAAGAATAACTGTTGAGTTAATTTTAGAAAAGCTATCAGCCGGGGAATCAATCGAACAAATTATAAAATCACATCCAAAGCTCATGCGAGAAGGGATACAGGCAGCTTTAAATTTTGCCGCTAAAGCACTAAAGGCTGATGTTGTTTATCCGATTACAGATTCAAAATGAACTTATTAGCAGATGAAAATATTGAAGCCGAAATCGTTGATCTATTAAGAAACAACAGGTATAAAGTTGACTATGTTCTGGAAATGTCTCCTGGTATTTCTGATAAAGATATTATTCAGCAAGCCAATAAAAACAATTCACTGCTAATTACCTCTGACAAAGATTTTGGCGAAATAGTATTCAGGCAGCGGTTAGTTCATAATGGTGTAATACTTGTCAGACTTCATGGTCTGCCCGCAAAGAAGAAAGCTGAGCTTGTATTAAATTTCTTTAGAGATTACAGCAGTAAAATTCCCAATTCATTTTCTGTTATTACCCGATCAAGTATAAGAATCCGTTCTCAGGTTAATTGATTCGAATCCCCGATGAGCGATTGCTGCGATACTTATTTTAAATTTCCCCAATTTCACATATCCCTCAAATTCAATATCTTATTAAAGAAAAATAATTTTTACTAACATTTCATAAGTGATACTATGTACCGCAGAACCAAATACGATTTAAAGCAGGAGTTAAATTCAATCAGGGATGCAAATCTTTATAAAGATGAGAAAATAATTCTTTCAGACCAGAAAGCTAAAATAAAAGTTTCTTACCCGGCCGACTCCAAGCCGAAGGAAGTTCTAAACTTCTGCTCAAATAATTACCTCGGTCTGGCAAATCATCCTGATGTAATTAAGGCAGCACAAAAAACTCTCGATACACACGGCTTTGGTTTGTCTTCAGTAAGATTTATCTGCGGTACGCAGGATATTCATAAAGAGCTTGAGAAACGAATAGCAGATTTCTACCAGATGGATGATGCAGTTCTTTATTCATCCTGCTTCGAGTATTAACATCCAGAATCAAGTATCCAGTTTCTGGAATCCGGTATCCAGCATCAAATTTCCTCCCAGTTCAAAATCACTTTACCTGTATTTCCCGACTTCATCAGCTCAAATGCTTCCTGGTAATGATCAATCGGATAACGGTGAGTTATTATAGGAGTTATATCCAACCCGCTTTGTACCATCGCTGTCATCTTATACCAGGTTTCAAACATTTCTCTTCCATAGATTCCTTTGAGAGTAAGACCATTAAAAACCACTTTCTCCCAATTTATTGCACCATTTGATGGAAGAATACCAAGCAGCGCAATCTTTCCTCCATGAAACATAACATCAATCATATCATTTAATGCTTTTGGATTACCGGACATTTCAAGTCCCACATCGAAACCTTCTTTCATTCCAAGTTCTTTCATTATATCCGGAAGTTTTTCTTTACTTACATCAACTGCACGGGTAACACCAACTTTTTTTGCAAGTTCAAGCCTGTATGGATTCATATCAGTAATAACAACAAATCTTGCCCCTGAATGTTTGGCAATTGCTGCTGTCATTATTCCAATTGGACCTGCACCTGTAACAAGAACATCTTCACCAAGGACAGCAAAGCTTAAAGCTGTGTGTACTGCATTTCCAAAAGGATCAAAGACTGATAGAACATCGGTCGGAATATTCGGATCGCAATGCCAGATGTTAGAAACCGGAATTGAAAGATACTCTGCAAAGCAGCCCGGTCTGTTTACACCCACTCCTTTTGTGTTTGGACAAAGGTGCCATCTTCCTGCACGGCAGTTTCTGCAGTGTCCGCAAACAATATGACCTTCACCACTCACAAGCTCTCCAATTTTAACATCCTGTACATTGCTGCCAAATGCTTCAACTATTCCAACATACTCGTGACCAACAACCATTGGAACGGGAATTGTTTTTTTTGCCCATTCATCCCAGTTGTAAATATGAATATCAGTTCCGCAGATAGAAGTTTTTTTAATTTTTATTAGAACATCATTTATCCCGATTTCAGGAACAGGAACTTCATCCATCCAGATGCCTGGTTTATCATATTTTTTTACAAGAGCTTTCATTTTTTGTCCCGAATAGAGGGATTTCGTTTCACTCAACATATTTGAATTCCTTTTAGGTAAGCTTTATATGAATTTCACTCAATAAAATTAATAACTATAACTTTAAAATTAGAGATAAGGTTAACAAAGGACAAACGTAGAGTAAGTGCAAGAGCAAGTGCAGGATGAGTGAATGAGTAATATTAATAACTAATAACAAAAAAACTTCACTTTCAGCAAATAATATTTTTAAAATTCTTTCTTGACGAATGGATTTATTTTAGCTATGTTTTATCTGTAAACCGGGAGAAAGATTAAATGAAAATCCCCGGTAA
>MHAF01000045.1 GCA_001802865.1 Ignavibacteria bacterium RBG_16_34_14 | reverse complement strand
CTTGATAAATGTTATTCGGGAAAAAATAAGCCGACAGCCCTGATTTTCATTTCTTTATTTTTAAAAATGAATCTTTTTGTTATGTAATATCCTCTGCAATAATTATTTTAACAAGAGTATTTACAACTAATAATTAATCTTAAGGGCACTATATTATGAAAAATTTTTTCTTTTTTACCATCATAGTTATATTCTGTTTATTGCAGAATAACCTCTTTGCACAAAAGGAATTTAGAAACAGGGAACTGGAAATAATTCCTGATGAGAACATTGAGACTTCAACTTATAATAATAAGAGAGTGGAAATAATAACTGGTAAGCCGGTTGCATTATATAACCTGAATTACCAGGTGAATCCTGATCTGCCTGAAATAATGGCAAAACAATTTCTAATTGAGAATTCTGAATTACTAAAGATTGATCCTCGTTCTGAGAGTGTTGTTTTCAAAAATATCATTGAAACCCCTTCAGCATATCATGTCCATTTCGTGCAATATATAGAAGGTTACCCTGTTTATAATTCTGATATAAATGTTACTATAAGCAGAAGTAATAAAATCATTTTTGTAATGAATGGATATAAGGTAGCTTATGGATCAAAAGAAGCAATTAATCTTTCTACGGAAAATATAAGTAGAGAAAATGCCCTTCAGTTAGCTAAAAATTATCTTGGTGTAAATAATCAAATATCTTATGAGAATGTTGAAACAGTTGTTTATTACAATAAAGGTTCTTTCAGACTTGCACAGAAAGTCAATATTGTCCCTTCTGAACAAGTATTAGGCGATTGGGAAATTTTAGTGGATGCTGGTACTGGAGAAATATTCAGAGTTGAAGATAAAGCATGCTATTCTAATGGAGGAGATACAAAGAATAAAACGAATGCTGTAAACGGCAGCGGATGGGTATTTGATCCTGATCCTATTACTCATGCAAGAACAACTTACGGTTCTACAGGATTCGTGGATAATAATGATGCCGATTCAGATTCATTAACAGCACATTTAGAAACAAGAGACTTACTTGATATTACATTTAACGGAACCAATTATACACTGATAAGTCCTTGGGCACAAATAACAGATTTTGAATCTCCTTTTACTGGTTTACATCCAAATGCAAGCAGTAATTTTTATTACACAAGATTCAGTGATAATTTTGAAGCAGTTAATACTTTCTTTTCAATAGATCAATCCATGAGATATATCAATCAAACACTTGGTATCACACTTATGCCCTTTCAATATATAGGAGGAGTAAAGTTTGATCCTCATGGACTTAACGGTGATGATAATTCGTACTATATACCTTCTACAGGATCTGTTGCTTTTGGTGATGGAGGTGTTGATGATGCTGAAGATTTTGGTGTAATTATTCATGAACTAGGTCATGGAATTCATGATTGGTTAACAGGAGGAAGTTTATCTCAGGTGGAAGGACTTAGTGAAGGAAGTGGTGATTTCTGGGCTGCTTCATATCTCAGAAGCACAGGTTACTGGACACCTGCTAATCCAGCTTACAATTGGGTCTTTATTTGGGATGGACATAATCCTTTCTGGGCAGGAAGAATTACAAATTATACTGCTCATTACCCCGAAGGTCTTACCGGGGCAATTCATACTGATGGGCAAATGTGGGCATCTTCTTTAATGTCTATTTATGATTTGATTGGCAGAGAACCAACCGACAGAAATTTTCTTGAAGGTCTTGCAATGACTAACGGAAGTTCTAATCAGCAGGATGCGGCTTATGCTTTCATGCAATCCGATCAGCTTAATTATAGTGGTATACACCTTACTGATATTGTTAATGTTTTCGTAGCACGCGGTTATATAGATGCAGCACTTACTGTTGATTTTACTGCTGACGTAACGGGAGGACAAGCACCTTTAATAGTTCATTTCACTGATCTTTCAACCTCAATAAATGGACCTATAATTTCCTGGGAATGGGATCTTGATGGCGATGGAGATATTGATTCAAATATTCAGAATCCAAGCTGGAATTATAATAATCAAGGTTCCTATACTGTAAGTTTAACAGCTTCTGATGGAACAGAAACCTTTACGGAAACAAAAATAGGTTATATATCAGTTAATGCCGGAATATTTGTTTGGGAAGGAGTAGAAAACGGTCCTAATTATAGTGGTACTTTTATAAAAACTTTTCTGCAGGATTCAGGATATACAGTTACATATTCTACTGCTGCAGATTTGCCCTCTTCAATGCTGGGTTTTGATGCTGTTTTCCTGTCTTTTGGAAATTATGGTTCCAGTGGTTCAACTTATACAGAGTTAACTGATGCAAATGCCAGCACAATTATATCTTACCTTCAATCAGGAGGAAAAACTTATCTTGAAGGAGGAGATGCGCTTGGTTATAATCAAAGCAGTAATACAACTTTGCTTAATTTATTTGGTTTAGCTTCTGCTAGTGATGGTTCTTCGGGAAATCATCCCGTTACTAATTTACAGGGACAATCGGGTACACTAACATCAGGTATAACCTTTACAAGCACCTCTCAACCTCAAACTGCATGGATTGATATTTATACTCCAAATACAAATGGTAATCTTGCTTTCACCGAAACAACGGTTGGAAATGTTGCTGTCCAGTCTGCACAGGGTAGCTCAAGAACATTCTGTTTCTCTTATGCTCTTGGAAAGTTAAATGATGGAAGTTTTCCATCTACAAAAGCAAATCTTCTACAGAAAATTATTGATTTCTTTGGAGTAGTTATCCCTGTAGAATTAACTTCATTTAATGCTTCCGTTTCCAATGATAAGATTGAATTGAAATGGGAGACAGCAACAGAATTAAATAACTCCGGTTTTGAATTGGAGAGAAAGATTACTAATAATAATTTTGAAAAAATTGCTTACATACCGGGATACGGAACAAGTACAGAAAAACACTCATATACTTATACCGATAATCCTAAAGCTGAAGGAAATATTTCCTACAGATTAAAGCAGATTGATTTTAATGGCGATATAAATTATTCACATATAGTAGAAATAGATTACAATCTGCCAAAAGAATTTTCGCTCAAACAAAATTATCCCAATCCTTTCAATCCATCTACTAAAATCAATTATTCAATTGCTGTAGATTCTAAGGTAACACTGGGTATATATAATTTGCTTGGCCAACAGGTAGCTTTGTTGATTAATAAAGAGATGCCGGCTGGTAGATATGATATAGATTTCGATGGAGGAAAACTAACCAGCGGAACTTATTTTTACAGGATAGATGCTGTTGGCAAAAATGGAGAATCTTTTACATCAACGAAGAAGATGTTGTTAATTAAGTAATACAGCAATGAGGCTCACCTCTTGGTGAGCCTCTAATCTATTCTGATCTGAAAACATAAATTTTTTTTAAAAACAAAGAGCTCAATTTTCCACAAAGAGTTTATTTATCATTTTACTTCTGACACTACACTCAACGTATCTGTTGAGGGAGAAGAAAATGGGGATGTGAGGAGGGAAGAATTTTCACTTAAAAGGATAGAATAAAAATTGAAAATTCTATCGGAAAAAGTCATTTGTATCCTGTAATCTTTACCGAGACTTCTTTATTTCATTTATAAATCTATTTCTAATTTAATCACACCAGTGGCACTATACTTGATAAAATTACACAAAAATGTTTAACAGTTAAAAGAGAGAGTAAATTGAAAAAGAATAAAATACTATTACCAGTTTTAATAGTTATTGCTTTATTTCTTTCTAGCTGTGAAGGCTCCCTGAATAATACCTTTACATTCAGAAATCTTTCCGCAGGCAAATTATTTATTAATTTCAGAGCAAGTATAGTCGAAGTGCCCGTTAACAAAACAGTTGCTATTAAGGATGTACCAAAAGGTACATATTCATTTTCAACAACTTATGAAGTACCTCCCGGTACGGGATCGTCATCTGTCCAGGGAGATGCTTCCGGCAATGTAACATTTAAACAGGGTACGAAGATATTGGTTTTATTCTCAAGTACATTTGTTGATTCAACTTATACTTTATATGCTGCTCTTACAAGCAATGAAGATCTTTCTACAGATGAAAATCCGACAGGACCCTAAGCTATTTTAAGGAGGAATTGATGAATTTTATAGAAATCGGTGTTGTTACTTATCTTGTTGTTCTTGTTTTTTTAGCAAGAAAAAATTTCAGAAAAGTTTCGCGTTCACTTAAGAAGAATGCTTAATTATGAAGTCCTTGAATTGTTTTCAAGGACTTTTACTCCATCCTCAGAACTAACCAATACTAAATCCGGTGTATTAATAAAGAGACCATTTTCTATTACTCCGTTTATCAGTTTTATTTCCTTGTAAAGTTTTTCAGGATATGCAATCTTATTCATAATAAGATCCACAATATAATTTCCCCCATCTGATTGGAATATTTCTCCATTTCTCATTCTTAGTGAAGCATTAAACCCGGCTTGCTTTAATTTTAACAAAGTATGTTTATAACCGAAAGAAACGATTTCAAGAGGAAGTGGAAATTTACCAAGTGTGTTTACAAGTTTTGAAGAATCAATAATCCAGATATTTTTTTTTGAAATAGAAGCAATTAGTTTTTCATAAAGCAAAGCCCCGCCGCCGCCTTTAATTCCATTAAAATGTTTATCAACTTCATCAGCACCATCTAGAGTCAGATCAATTTCTTCGACTTCATTTATAGATATAAGGGGAATATTATATGAAAGAGCAAGACTTGTTGTAGAATTTGAAGAAGAGACCCCAGTTATATTTAATCCTTTCTTAATCTGCTCGCCAAGTTTTTTTAGAAAGAAATTAATTGTTGAGCCGGTTCCTAATCCTAAAATCATTCCACTCTGAATAAATTCAATGGCTTTTTCTGCAGCAATTTGTTTTTCATTCATATTGATAATTAAGACTATTACTTTAATAAAGCAAACATCGCATCTTACAATGAACTTTTCAAGGTTTCTATGGGATTAATAAAAAAATGGATCCCTCAGTTAAAGAGATCCATTTTTTAATAATAATAAATTTCTAATTATTCGATAACTTTGAATTCAATTCTTCTGTTTAATGTCCTGCCTTCGGGTGTACTGTTATTAGTAACAGGTATAGACTCACCATAACCTTTTATTGTTAAACGGGAAGAATTAATTCCTTTAGATACAAGATAGTCTTTTACGGTAGCTGCTCTTCTTTCGGAAAGCTGTTGGTTATAATTTTCAGACCCAATATTATCAGTATGTCCCTGGACCTCTACCTTTAATTCCGAATGCTGGTTAAGATATTGAACGGCACCATATAAAATAGAATATGATCCTTCAGTTAATTGAGCGCTGTTGAATTCAAAATTAACTCCAACCAATACCCATTGTGTTCTCTCAATTTCAACAGGTTTTTCAACAACCACTTCCTTTACCACTTCTTTGTAAGCATATTTTTTAATAAGATCTTCTATCTCATCAAGTGTAGGATATTCCTCAGGTGCACCAACTGTTACACCATCATATAGATTACACGTAGTTGATGGGTCGCCTTTAGAAAAATAGAATTGGAGTCCTGCATTAAGAGTTACATAAGTATCAGAATTTCCACCAAATAATCCTTTATCTTCTCCAGGATCATCGTACCCATCAAGTTTATTGGTTGATGCGGTATGATAGATTCCTTCTGCTTTTAAGCTCCAGTTTTCAGAAAAACGCCATTCAGCACCTAATCCCAAATTAAACTGGTATTCCAGATAAGTTACATCAAGAAAAGATTGAGGTGAATTATCATTTGAAAATAAAATTCCTCCGAAACCTGTAATTAAATATGGAGTTAGATCCTCACAGGGGACAACATAATAAAGCATATCAAAATCAGCAGCAACAAGATTAATTGTTTGCGTACGTATGCTGGATTCGGTTTTCATATAGTTATAATTTCCAAGAAGCCTTAAAGCAATGTGTTCGGAAAAATTTCTTTGTAATGTGATATATCCTCCATAATTTCCTGTTCCTGACCAAGCACCTGTGGACATACTGGATATACTTACTAATTTTGGATATGTTACTCCAAAACCAAAACTCCAGCTATCCTTTGCTAATTGGGGATATATTGATGTGCAAACTAATAAAGCTAATGAAATAGTTCTTAAAGTATTTTTTAACATTTTGACTCCGAACAATTGGGCAAATTAAAACATATAGCATTATCATTATGACAACTATAGTGCCAATAAAAGCTTTTATTATATATCGGTAATCCAATTGTTGAGGAAATATTTCATTTGATAATGTATTAAATTGATAATATATACTGTTTTAAATAAGTTTTTATAGAATGTTGTTAACAGAATGGACGAAGTTTTTACGTATTACCGGAAGGTTTTTTAAGTCAAAAAATTCTTGTTTAATTGACTATTCCTCAAAAGTATTTTATTATTTTTAAACTCTTAGAGGAGAGATAAATGAAAAACCCTGAAAACCAGGTGCTTGTTATTTTTGGTGCATCAGGTGATTTAACCTACCGCAAGCTTATCCCATCCATATATGATTTATATATTCAAGATCTTCTACCCGAAAGATTTGCTATACTCGGTGTTAGCAGAACAAACTTTTCTGATGAGAACTTTAGAGAAAAAATTGGAGAAGGAATAAAAACCTTTGCAAATTATAAAAATGGTGATGTTACTGCTCTACATGAGTTTTTAAGCAAGTTGTATTATTTTTCAATTAATACAGAAGACTATAACGAATATATAAAACTTGATTTACGAATTAATGAACTAAATAAAGAATTGGAGACTGGTGGGAATTGTATTTATTATCTTTCCACACCTCCGAGTTTGTATCCTGTTATTCCCCAAGCTTTGGGTAATGCTGGTATGAGCAGAAATTCCAAAACGAACTGGAAGAGGCTCATTGTTGAAAAACCTTTTGGATATGATATTGAATCAGCAAAGGAATTGAATAAAAAGTTACTAAAATATTTTGATGAAAATCAGATCTACAGGATTGATCATTATCTTGGAAAGGAAACTGTTCAGAATGTATTTGTAACCAGGTTTGCCAATGGAATTTTTGAACCTCTCTGGAATAGAAATTATATCCATCATGTTGAGATAACCGGAGTCGAAAATATCGGCGTGGAAAACAGGGGTGGCTATTATGATTCCTCCGGTGCTTTAAGGGATATGCTGCAAAATCACCTCCTTCAAATAACAAGCTTAATTGCTATGGAACCCCCATCATCATTTGATCCTGATTCAATACGTAATGAAACAATAAAAGTTTTTCAATCATTAAGACCATTAAAAGAGGAGGATATAAATAAAAGTGTAATCAGGGGTCAGTATCTCTCATCAACAATAAAAGGTGAAAAAGTACCGGGTTACAGAGAAGAAAAAGGTGTAAATCCATTATCAAAAACAGAAACTTATGTAGCATTAAAATTATTTATAGATAACTGGCGCTGGGGCGGTGTTCCTTTCTATATCCGCACAGGGAAAAGATTACCAACAAGGGTAACAGAAGTTGTTATCCATTTTAAGCCAACACCTCATTATCTCTTTGCAAGAAAAAGTTTGCAAGATGGTTGTAATCAGCTTGTTATTAGGATTCAGCCCGATGAAGGGATATTGCTTAAATTCGGAATGAAGGTTCCCGGTTCAGGGTTCAATGTTCAGAATGTTAATATGGATTTTCATTATTCAGATTTAATGGATCAATATTTACCAAGTGCTTATGAAAGGCTTTTGTATGATTGTATGCTTGGTGATTCAACTCTTTACCAGAGAGGTGATGCAGCTGAAGCTGCCTGGACTTTTGTTACTCCAATTTTAGAAGCATGGAAAAATAACTCCAATATCCCTGTTCATGGTTATCCCGCAGGAACCTGGGGACCTGAAAATGCAGATGATATTATTGAAGAAAAACAGTTTACCTGGCGGTATCCCTGTAAAAATCTTGTTAATGATGGACTATATTGTGAGTTATAAAAATCCTGATATCAGAATATTTAGTGATATAAATAGTCTGGCAGAAGCATTTACATCTGGTTTTATTTCGGAAGTGAGTAATCAATTTTTAAATAGAGAAAGAGTTAATATTGCTTTATCAGGAGGCAACACTCCTAATTTTTTTTTTCAGGAATTAGTTTTATTTAAAGAAAAACTTAATTGGGAAAAAATATTTTTATTCTGGGGAGATGAGAGATATGTTCCACAAGACCATCCTGAAAGTAATTATGGAATGGCGAAAGAATATCTTCTTGATCATATCGAAATTCCTGCTAAAAATGTGATAAGGATTAATGGAGAAGCTAAACCCGATGATGAAGTGAAAAGATATTCTGAAATTATCAGAAAGAATGTACCCGAGGTTAATGGTTTGCCGGGTTTTGAAATAATGATTCTTGGATTAGGCGAAGATGGGCATACCGCATCCATATTTCCCAATCAAATGGAATTGTTAAACTCTGATGAAATTTGTGCGGTCGCTTATCATCCTGAAACCAAGCAAGAAAGAATTACATTAACCGGAAAAGTAATTAACAATTCAAAAAAGATTTTCTTTTTGGTAACGGGTAAGAATAAATCTTTTGTTGTTTCTGAAATTATTAATGAAAAAGGAAATTATTTAAAATATCCTGCTTATTATATAAAACCTTCTAATGGTGAAATAGTGTGGTTTTTGGATAAAGGAGCTGCTTCTGAATTAAACAAATAAGATCAAAATGGAGCAATAAATGGAACACTCAAAATTTAAAATGAAATTAGGTGAATGCACAAATTCTTTTAATACAGCCTTTAATGAACTAAAAAAAGAAAAAATTGTTGAGAGAATTTGGAAAAAAGATTATACAGTCTGGAGTAATGAACCAACTGAAATAACAAACCGACTTGGCTGGTTGTTCAGTCCTGAAACTTCTATTAAGGCTTTACAGAAAATAGAAGAGTTTGTTAAAGGAGTTAAACAAGATGGTTTCACAAAAACATTATTAATGGGAATGGGAGGTTCCAGTTTAGCTCCTGAAGTTTTTAGTTTAACATTTGGTTCAAAACAAGGTTATCCTGAAATATTCGTTTTGGATAGTACCGATCCTGATAAAGTATCAGAATTTGATAAAATAATTAAGAATGAAAAAACTTTATTTATAGTTTCAACTAAATCGGGTGGGACGGTTGAAACTTTTTCCTTTATGAAGTATTTCTATAACCAAACATTAAATACTTTGGATAAAGAAGAAACCGGGAAAAGATTTGTCGCTATAACTGATCCCGGAAGCGGATTAGAGAAAGTTGCTAAAGAATTAAACTTTAGAAAAATATTTTTAAATGATCCGGATATTGGCGGAAGATATTCTGCCTTATCATTTTTTGGTATTGTGCCTGCTGCTTTAATTGGTGTTGATATTGAAAAACTATTGAAGAAGGCTAAGGTTGTTTCTACAAATTCTAAAGCAGGGGATTCTTTAGCTGGAAAATTAGGGACCGCCATCGGAGAACTTGCTAAGCAAGGAAAAGATAAATTAACTTTTATAATCTCGCCTCAAATTTCTTTTTTTGGTGCATGGGTTGAACAACTTATCGCCGAAAGTACAGGCAAGAATGGTACAGGTATTTTGCCTGTTGATGGTGAATCACTTGAATCACCCGAATATTATTCTAACGACAGATTGTTTGTTTATATTCATTTGAAAGATGAGAATATAGAAAAGGAGGTCGTAGAAAAATTATCAAACGCAGGTCATCCTGTAATTGAAATTATTTTAGATGATTTGTACGATCTGGGGGACCAATATTTTATCTGGGAATTGGCAACAGTTGTTGCAGGTTGGAGATTAGGTATTCAACCTTTGGATCAGCCGGATGTTGAATCTGCAAAAATTCTAACAAAGCAGATGGTAAAAGAATACCAGGAGAAAGGTAAACTGCCGGAACAAAAACCCATTATTAAAGATAATGATATTGCGATTTATGGAGATATAAAAGTTATTTCTGTTTCGGAAGCATTAAAAAAATTTCTTGATGATTCGATAACTGAAGGAAGTTACGTCGCGCTTCAGGCATATATCAAACCTGAGAATCAATATTCAAATCTTTTGCAGGAATTAAGAGCAAAAATTCAAAAAAAATATAAAGTTGCAACGGCAGTTGGATACGGTCCAAGATTTCTTCATTCAACAGGACAATTACATAAGGGCGATGCTGGTAAAGGTTTATTCATTCAATTTACCTCTTCGCACCAAAATGATTTACCAATACCAGACAAACCGGGAGAAGATAAATCTTCTATTTCTTTTGGCATATTAAAGAATGCCCAGGCTTTAGGAGATAGACAAGCTTTGTTGGATAAGGGGAGAAAAGTTTTGAGATTTGATCTTGGAACTGATGTGATAATAGGATTAAAAAAAATAAATGATTGGTTTTAATTATTACTGGAAAAATTATTTGAGCAAAATGAGTTTTTTAGTTTCAGAAAAGTTCTCAGTAGTTAAACAATAGAAGTAGACGCCTGTTGATAATTGTCTCCCATCAAATTCAACTGAATATTCTCCGGCATTTCTTTCTTCGTTTACTAAAGTAGCAATTTCATTCCCAAGTATATCATAAACCTTAAGGTTTACAAATGACGATTTTGGAATTGCGAACCTAATATTTGTTGAAGGATTAAAGGGATTAGGAAAATTCTGTGAAAGAAAATATTCATTTGGATTTGGTGTTAATTCCTCGTTGATGACAGTAGCAACTCCACCGCCGTTTGTTGTTTTAAGAAGAGCACCTTTATTGCCAACAATCCAGCCTGTATTATCATTTATAAAAAACACTCTCTTGAGGAGATTTGTAATACCGGAATTAATTGGCAACCAGTTATAGCCGCCATCTGTTGATTTAAATACAGAACCATTTGTCCCGACAGCAAAACCAATATTTGCATTTAAAAAATGTACAGAATAAAGTGCATTTACATTAAGCTGGCTAATTATATCCCATCTTGTTCCCCTATTTGGCGTATAGACTACGACACCATATTTACCAACTATCCATCCCCTGTTGAAATCTATGAAAAAAAGATCATTTAAGTCATCAACATTTGATAGAGCATATTGCCGCCATATCCATCCGGCCCAGGTTTTCATCAATCTTAATAAAAAAGCATCTTCTCCAATTAAGATTGATGTACCATATCCGATTGAATTAATATCTAAAAAGTTTTGTGTTATGCCTGCTTCTCTCATAATCCAGCCGGTATGTGTAGTAAAAATTTGATCAATATAAATTCCTACCGCACCTGCTATTTTAACATAAGAGCCTTCTACATCTATTCCATAAAAATTATTTATAGTCAGGTTGGTTAAATATTCAACAGACCAGCTTAATCCTTTATCGGTTGAGAAAAAAACAGAGGCACTATCTCCTACTGCCCATACTTCATCAGGTCTACCGGAATAATAACCTATTGTATTAATATTTTTTGTTGAACCTGATTCATGGCTAATCCAGTTTTCACCACCATCTGCTGAAGTTATAATTAAACCATTATCTCCAACAGCAATCCCTTCATTTTCGTCAAAAAAATAGATGTCATTTATCTCAACTTGCCAGCCATTTGATTGAAACTCCCAAATAAAACCCAAATTTGTGGTTTTAATAATTAAACCATTATCTCCAACCACCCAGCCTGTTTGGTTATTGGTTTGTGAAACAGAATTAAGATTAAAAGTTGAAGGACTTATATTTTCTATCCAGTTGTTTCCACCGTCCGATGTTGTTAGTATTATTCCCGGTGAACCAACAGCTATTCCATTATTCTCATCAAAAAAGATTATTGATTTAAACCAATTAGAAACATTTGTATTAAGAAACAACCAGGAATTTCCTCCGTCAGTAGTTTTAAGAATAGTTCCTTCCGAACCACAAATCCATCCGGTTGATTGATTTATAAAAAAAAGTGAAGATAAAATGTTATTTGTATTGCTGTTCTGGTCAGCCCAACTGTTTCCGCCATCATTTGTTAATTTTATTGTCCCTTCCTCACCAACATACCATCCTTTAGAATCCGATATGAAAAAAATATCTGAAATTGTTTTTCCATCATTACTCTGTTTTTGTGTCCAGTTAATTCCCCCATCTGAAGTAAAGAGAATTAATCCGTTTGAACCTGCTGAATAACCAGATTGTTCATTAAAAAAATAGAGTGTATGTAAATCTGATGAAATATTACTACTCAATTGAATGAATGATAAACCGCCATTTATTGTTTTAAGAATGTTACCGTTATCGCCCGTAGCAAAACCGACATTCTCTGTTAAAAAAAAGCAAGTGTTAAGTTTGGTAGTCATTCCGGAAGATAGAACCAGCCAGTTATTTCCGCCATCAAGAGTTTTGATAACAGCGCCATTTTCCCCAACGGCATAAGCGATATTTTCATTAACTACAAATACATCTTTCAGAGATTTTCCCTGAGGTAAAGGATTTTGCCAAACCCAGTTCTGGGAACGCAGAATAGTTGTTAATATTAAAACTATTAATAAAAATGTTTTCATAGCTAAAACTTATAAGTTAAACCTGTTTGAAATAACAGATACGCACGTGCTATATATATTGTATTTATTCTGTTATACTTTGCATTAACATCAACATCAAAAGAAGGTGTGAGGTTCATCTTGAATCCAAATTCCGGTGCTACACCCCAATGTGTAGCTTTAGTTAAAGCGGACGTTTTCCCAAAAAATCCATAATCAATCTCTATGAAATATTCACTAATATAAATTCCTCCTTCGATTCCTATATAAGGGATAAAGTCATAATCATTCAGGTTAAACCTTAATCCGGCAATTACAGGGACAGATGAAAACGAAAAATCATAATCAGGTAAATTTTCTTTAAAACCAAAATAATAATAACCTGTGGTTAAGCTTAACTCAAGATTAGAAATAAGAAAAGGGTAACTAAAATTAATATTACCACCGTAACCAAGAGATACAGCATCTTCGGCATAGCCGGTTGGAATAGCTGCAGCCCCTTGCAGTCTTACTTTTAACTGAGCAAAATTATTTTCCGAAGAAATTAATAGTGAAGTAAGAATCAAAAATCGTAGAATATTTTTCATAGATATAAGAAACATTACAAAAGCAGAATGAAAATAGTATAATTAAATTGAAAAAGATAGAACGGAAAAAATTGTTTTTTTCATGGTGCAACAATTGATATATTTCTACTATAAAGTTCTAATACTTGTGGTTTTATTATTTAATGACTGTAACATTTCAATTATCGGGTAGATTCTTTAGTCTTCTGCTTTTTCTATTTCTTACTTCATCTCTTTTTGCACAGATCTCGAAAATAAACATTTCCGGAGTTATAACAGATTACAAAACCGGGGAAGCTTTGCCCGGTGCTAATATATTATTATACAGAGATAGCCTCAAACAATCAGAAATAGTAAGAGGTGAAGCAACAAACAAATATGGTTTTTATTCGTTTCCATCTATCCCCACTGGTGAATATTATATTTTTGCTTCAAGTATTGGATATGAAACAACATATAAAAGAATATTCCTGTCAGATAAGACTGCTTCGGTAAGAGTTGATATTCAGCTTATTGAGAAACCATATACACTTGAAGAAGTAGTTGTTGAAGACAGAAGAGAAACAGATTTTTCAAGAACAACCAGCACTATTGAAGTAACTCCGAAACTTGTTGAAAAGCTTCCTTCTTTAGGCGGCGAAACTGATATCTTCAGAGCTTTGCAGTTATTGCCGGGTGTAACAGCAGCAACTGAAATTTCAACAGGTATTTATGTTCGTGGAGGTTCGCCTGATCAGAATCTTACTTTAATTGATGGAGTTGTAGTTTATAATCCTTCGCACCTTGGCGGTTTTTCAAGCACTTTTAATTCAGATGTGCTGAGAAATATTAAACTTATAAAAGGTGGATTTCCTGCTGAGTATGGGGGGAGATTATCAAGCATACTTGATATTACAATGAGAGAAGGAACAAAAGAGAAATTTAAAGGCTCAGCTAATATAAACTCCATAAGCTCAAGAGTAACTATCGAGGGTCCTTTCGATACAAGTTCAACTTTTATTTTCTCCGGAAGAACTATGTATCTCGATAAGATACTTCCTATATCAGATGAATTTAATTCTATACCCAGGTATGATTTTTTTGATTTTAACGGTAAAGTAAACTACACACTATCGGAAAAAGATAAAGTTTTTATCAGCGGTTTTTACAGCAAGGACAACATTAACGAAGCACCAAACAGTGTAGATGTTGGCTTTGATATTAACTGGAAGAATGCAACTGTCAATTTAACATGGACAAACTTCACATCATCTACATCATTCAGCAATACATCTTTGATGTATACCAACTATTTTTTTTCTACACTTATTAAAGATAAAATGCCGGTTCAGCAGCCGCTTGATTTCTTTACCTCTTCAGAGATTCATGATTTTCTGCTAAGAAGAGAAATGCAGTTTTTCCTGAGTGATGATCATACATTAAAAGGCGGCGGCGAAGTTGTTTATCATAATTTTTCAACAACAACAAGCGATTTCTTCATTGAAGAACTCAGATATAAACCGTTTTTTGGTACAGATATAAATGGAGTGGAGGTATCTTTTTACCTTCAGGATGAATGGACTGTTACTACCGATCTGAGAAGTAATTTTGGAGGAAGGTTTTATTATTTTAAAAACGGAGATCTTCTTACAGTTGAACCCAGAGCTTCTATTACATATTATATTCTTGACAGGCTTGTACTGCGGGGAGCTTTTGCTCTTGCAAACCAGGCTTTACACCTGATTAGCAGGAATGATGTTTATCTTCCAACCGATGTTTGGTATCCTTCCAGTACTAAAATAAAACCTTCGAGATCTATTCAGGGAGCGGTTGGTTTTGAAGTCACTTCAGTTGACAGATCGTTTCTCTTTTCTGTTGAAGGGTACTATAAGGATTTGAAAAATTTATACGAGTACATTGATAATCCCGATTTTTCCTTCGGGACAAATATCGAAGATAATTTAACAAAGGGACGAGGAGAAGCTTATGGTTTTGAATTCTTCCTTAGCAAAAGAATTGGAAACTTTAATGGCTGGGTTGGTTATACTCTTGCATGGACTAAAAGATACTTTGATGATTTAAATCGCGGGCAATTTTTTTATCCTCGTTATGACAGAAGACATGATGTGTCAATTGTTTTAGGATTTGATGTAAGCTCTTCTCTGAATTTTGGTGCAACCTGGACATACGGTACAGGACAGGCATTCTTTCTGCCTATTAGCCAGTATCAGATTGTTGGATTTAATAATCCTCAAAATAATTCAAGTGCAGTTTATTTTGAAAATTCCGGCAGAGATGCTTTCAGGCTTCCGCCTTTTCACAAACTTGATTTAAGCTGCCGGTATAAAATTTTTATTTCTGATAAAGCTCTTGAAATTAATTTTAATATATATAACGTATATAACAGGTTTAATGTTTTTTCAAAATACATTGGTTATAAAACCGATGAAACTACAGGAGAGAGAATTCCTATTCTTAAACAATTTACTTTATTCCCTTTTCTTCCAACAGTTGGTGTAACTTTTGAGTTTTAATAAATGAAAAGAATATTTTTTCCCTTTTGCATCTTCACTTCTTTAATTTTTATAAGTAGTTGCGAGCAGCCACTTGAAGAGGAAGAATTTCCTTATGAAATGAAGCTTGTAATAAGAGGGATCTTAGAACCCGATAAGCTTATAGATGATATTTATATAGGAAGAACTCTTCCGATTGGTGTTCCGTTCAATGAGGACTTTGCTAATTTAACCGATGCGGTTGCTGCAGTAATTTCAGATGAAATTTTTTATCCTTTAAGACATACCAGAGATGGGATTTATACAACAGATTCTTTAATTTCAAGAACTGGTAAAATATATTCCTTAGTTGTTCAATGGCAGGATAAATCTGCTTCTGCAGAAACTTATATTCCTATTCCGGGTTCAATTTTGGGTTATGGAGTTACTAATGTTGAAGAAGATGGGGAAACAATAAGTGTTATGGAAGGAACAATTATTCCAAGTGGAAATGAATCGTACGCAGCAAACTGGGTGTTTCTGAATTTTAATGGCACAATAAGCAGGGAAGGTGAAAGCTTTGTTCAGGTTAATCGTTCATCAGCCGGTCAGCAAATAAAAGTAAGATCAGGAGCAATTCCTCCAAGTCTTTTAAATAGTACATCCGGTAACCTGGGATTACGCCTTTATGTTTATGACGGAGCATTTTATGATTATTTTTTAAGTCAGGGATCAAGTAAAATTCCCGATGCAATTTTTGGTCAATCCGGAACAAATGTAAGATGGAATGTCGAGGGTGAAGGTATCGGATTATTTTTAGGAAGAACAGATACTATTAGAGTTCAGCAATAATTTTATCTTTTACCGCCGGTATATTTCCCAAGTCCGGATATTCCTACCCATTTATCCTGGTTTAAATCAACAGCAACAGATACAATTGAATTCGTTGATAACCCCGAGTTCTCAGAATTATATATTCTCCAATTAACTCCATCAAATTTTGCCAAACCATTATTTGTAGATATCCACAAACTTCCTTTTGCATCCATTGCAAGATCTGTAACAATAGGTCCAGGTAATCCTGTTATCGAAGCATAGTAATTTGTGAAATCAGAACCATCGAACTTACTTAAACCTCCTGATTCTGAAGATAAAGGTGTTCCGGTTGCTATCCATTTATTCCCTGTATTATCAATAAGAATTTTGGATATATAATTATTTATTAATTCATCAAATAAAGAATTATAAACTTTCCAGTTAACTCCATCAAAAGTTGCTATGCCTTCTCCCCAGGTTCCGATCCATTTTAAATTATTTTCATCTACTGTTATTGTATTTACATAATTACTTGGGAGACCGGAATTAAAGTAATTGTAAATTGTAACTGCAGCTCCATCAAATTTTATTAAACCACCACTAAAAGAACCCAGCCAGTATATTCCGTTTTTATCTTTGGATAAGGAAGTAATATTGTTATCAGGAAGATTTAAGTTTTGCTTATTATAAACGATCCAGCTTGAGCCATTATACTTTGCAAAACCCTCTCTAGTAGTAACCCATAAAATTCCGTTTCCTTCAATATATATATCATTTATAAAATCATTTGGAATTTCCGAATTTGATGTATTATAAATTGTAAAGGTTGAGCCATCAAATTTTAATAAACCGCTTCCTCTTGTGCCGATCCATTTATTATTCTGTTCATCCACTTTAATTTTTGCAATTTGATTTGTTGGAATCTGAGAGTTGGAGGTATTGTAAATTTCCCACCAGTATATTGGGTCTTCTCTCATTTCAATAAAGATGGTGTCGGTTACATTTCGTTGTATAACATGATATATAGACGTATCTAGGTAAGCAAATCTTTTCAAATCTATTCTGAAAAATCCAGGGTCAAGGTCTTCAAGAATAAATGGAGTAATATAATTAAGCTCTTTATTGTTAAGCTTTACAATTGAACTATCGGGATCTGTAATAAATACAAGTTTGCTTTTTGTTAATCCCGGCAGG
>MHAF01000044.1:1109-5607 GCA_001802865.1 Ignavibacteria bacterium RBG_16_34_14 | reverse complement strand
ATAGACCATTAAAAATTCAGGATATACAATATAGTCCTTTCGGAAGTGGTTTCAGTGGTTATAACGGTTACCAGATAACTGTGAGTGGGGTTGTTACTGCGGATACTTCAGATATCAACATAGGACCTCAGGTTTATATACAGAATGGAACGGGTCCCTGGAGTGGAGTAAGAATTAATGGAACTGAAGTACTCAGCAGACAGAGAGGAGATGATGTTACTGTAACAGGTACTGTAGGTGAGAATTTTAGTGTAACACAAATTTCAGGAATTGATTCTCCTTCTAACATTACTCTTAATTCGACTGGTAATCCCTTACCAGAACCAACCGTTTTACCAACATCTACATTTTTAAACAACACCCCAAATGGTACTGTTTCAGCAGAACAATGGGAAGGTGTTCTTGTTAAGTTTGAGGATATTATTGTAACGGATGAAAATGCTGATGGTAATCCTGGTCCTAATGGTGGCGGAAACAGTAACTTTGGTGAAATGCTTATTGATGATGGTTCTGGTTCAATGAGGGTTGAACTGCAGGATGGAAATCATGGTTATCATAATTACTGGGATTCATCTCTTGTTAGTCAACCAATAAGAATTTTAACAAATGATCATCTTGACGGATTAGTTGGGATTCAATGGTTTTCTTTTAGTAATTATAAGCTTATTCCAAGGAAAGATGATGATTTCGTTGGATTAACAGATGTTGAAGATGAGTTGGGAATACCACTGAAATATTCGCTCGAGCAGAATTATCCTAATCCATTTAATCCATCTACTTTAATTTCTTATAATATTCCTAAAGAAGGATTTGTTACTCTGAAAGTTTATAACCTTCTTGGACAGCTTGTTAAAACTTTAGTAAATGAACATCAATCTCCGGGAAATTATAAAGTTAATTTTAATGCAAGTAATCTTTCTTCGGGAGTATATTTCTATGGAATTACATCCGGAGAATTTTCAAATGTTAAAAAGATGATATTCATAAAATAAAGGGTAGAAACCTCCGAGGTTTTTAAAACCTCGGAGGTTTGAGGAAAGTTTAATATAGTAAGTTAATCTTCGTGAAAAAGAAATTCTTAGGAAATAAAAAACATTCATTGTCAAATACCTTCAAAACCTCCTTTTGGAGGAATTTAGGGGGGTTGGTACTTTTTCTTTTACTTTCAATTATTTTCTTCTCCTGTTACGAAGAGTTAGTTGATAATCCTTCAAGTAATAAGGCCCCGAATACATTTTTATTCTTATATCCTGATAGTACAATAAGCCAGCAGCCAAGCAGGTTAAGAGTAAGCTGGTGGGGTGATGATCCTGATGGAACTGTCTTAGGTTTTTATTTTAAATGGGAAGGAATTGATTCCAAATGGACGTTTACTTTAAATAATGATAGTACCTTCTCGCTTCCAATTGGATCTGCAGATACCAGCTATTTATTCTTAGTTTCTTCAGTGGACAAGGAAGGTAATGGTATTTATGACGCAGTTGTTATTCAGAATGGAATAAACTATGGGTCTGAACCTTTTGTTGATGTTAATAAAAACGGAGTTTACAATCCTGGTGAAAAATTTTTTGACATTGGTTTAATTGATCCTACTCCTGCAAGCACTGATTTTCCTATTGTGAATACAACTCCGGTATTAACATTTAATGAACTGACTGTTTTACCTGATACATCTTTCCCTGTAATGACCTTTGCCTGGAATGCAGATGATCTTGATGGAGTTGAGACTATCACAAAAATTAATATTGCTTTGAATGATACTACTCTGTTTGTTTCTCTACCGGGAGGAACAAGGTTAGTTACATTAAGAACTAAAGATTTTTCTAACCCTGCAGTTGAAATGGAAATATTACTTAATGGTTCTGATCTCAGTATTTTTTCAGAAAAACTTCCTGGATTAAAACTTGACGATTTCAATAAATTATTTATTCAGGCAGAAGATATTTCAGGTGCGAGATCTGATTTTATTTCACTTCCTGATTCCGGAACAAACTGGTACATAAAAAAACCAATAGGAAAACTTCTAATTGTTGATGACTTTCAAACATCGGGCGTTTCCAATAATGAATCAAAACAATTTTACAATAATGCTTTCAGTTCGATTGCAGGAGGTTCTTTAACAGGTAAATTTGAAACTTATGATCTTTTTAATTCATCCCTTCCTTTTGAAAATGTAACTTTTCCTGAGACTATAAAATTATTTGATTTTATTTTCTGGTATTCAACTTCACAGCCGAGATTAGATTTACTTAATCTTGTTACTAATGAGTTTAGAGAATCCGGAGGAAAAATAGCTTTCTCTATGACTTTATTAGATTCATCCAGTACTTTTCAGTATGATATAGGATCATTACAGGGATTCCTTCCTATTGATTCCCTTGGGACTAGAGTTGAATTATCCGCTTTGTTGGCAGGGGCAGATGTTCTGCCTTCCAATCAGGGTTCTGGTTATCCTATATTAAAAACTACTTCTTCAATTGGTTCAGCAAGAACTTTTCATCCCAACAATATTATTGCTGAAAAAGTTTATGAAGTTTCAAGTACTCAATTAAATGGGAATATTGGTTTTAAATCTATTGATAATACATTATTTTTTATAGGATTTCCTCTTCATGTATGTAATGGCGGTAATGCTAATGTTCATGCCTTACTTGAAAAAATTTTCATAGATGATTTTGGATTAACTCCATGATTAAGTTGCTTTATTTTTTAATAGTTATAGGATTTACAACAAGTTTTTCTCAAACAGGAAACCTGGCTGGAAAAGTTACTGATGCTTCTACAGGAGAATCTCTACCTGGTGTAAATATTATTCTTAAGGGAACTTATTATGGCTCAGCAACAAATCTTAATGGAGAATTCCGAATAAATAATATTTCTGTGGGAGAATACCTGGTTGAGATTTCTTTCATTGGTTATAAAACAGTTCAGTTTACAGGTTTGAAAATTGAACCAAACAGGACAAAACAACTTGATATAAATCTTGAAGAATCTGTTCTTACTCTTGGGCAGGATATTGTTGTGATTGGCGAAAAACCTTTGCTTGATGTTGAAGAAACTCAAAGCAAGCGGACTGTAAGTAAAGAAGAAATTGCAGTTGCTCTTGTTGAAAGTATTGGAGATGTTGTTGTTCAACAGGTAGGTGTTGTTAAATCAGATAATGCTATTCATATAAGAGGTGGAAGAGCTTATGAAAATGCCTTTCTTCTCGATGGTGTTTCTGTTCAGGACCCTCTTGCAGGTACAGGTTTTGGACTTCAGCTTAGTGCAAATTCTATTGAAGAAGTTGAAGTAATTACCGGAGGATTTAATGCAGAGTTCGGGCAGGCTACTTCAGGTGTTGTAAATGTGAAAACCCGTGAAGGCGGTGAAAAATATAGCGGGTACATCTCCTATAAGAGAGATAATTTTGGAAGCAGATCTTCTTACTATGTTTTTAATACAGATATTGTTGAAGCAAATATTAGCGGTTCAGAACCTCTAACTTCATTTCTTTTTCCATCAATTGGAATTCAACTTCCCGGTGAGATAACCTTCTTCGGAAGTTTTTATATGGGAATAACAGATGGAATTACTCAGGGTTATTATAAACCAACTGCAGCTCATTTATTTTCTTCCACTTTTTATGATACAAGGTTAGCGCCGCGGGCAGAAAATAATTGGTTCTGGCTTGGTAAATTATCATACAAATTTTCACCAACATTAAAATTTGTTTATTCATTTAATCAATCTGTAAACATCAATCAAAATTCACAATCGCTTCAGTCAAACTTGAATATATTGAGCCAAGTCCCGGTTATCAATATGAGTTTCAGAATATTCTTGACGAAGCAAATACTTTTACTCACAATAATAAGTATCATTCATTTACTGTAACACATACTCTCAATTCATCAACATTTTATGAATTTAAGCTAAATCATTTTTATACCAACCTGAGAGCCGATGCAAACGGAAGAGAATGGTATGAGTATATTGAACCAAAAGATATAACAAACTTCCCAATTGAATATTACAACCAAAACAGAGATACAATTGGAGTAATTCCCGGTGATGGTTTTTGGGATGTGGGAAATCCCTTCACATGGCGCGATCACTTTCTTGAGGAATTTTCTGTCAGAGGCGATATAACAAGTTTCTTTGATGAAAAAAATAAATTTAAAGCAGGCTTCAATGTTCAGCTCCAGGAAATGCAGGTTATAGATATTTATAAGCCTTGGGTAGGTGAGCTTGGACTTAACAATGATATTTATAAAGTCTTTCCTGCTATAGGTTCTTTTTATGCTCAGGATAATATAAACTTCAGCGGTATGATTTTGAATTTTGGTTTACGTATGGATTATTGGTTCCCGGGAAAATATGTTGACGATGCAGTTGAAAATCCTGATGTTGTAACTATCCCTGATGAAATTAGAAAAGGTTATAAAGAAAATACTTTCAGCTGGTTTGGCGATAGGAGATGGAAAGCTCGTTTAAGTCCGAGATTGGGAATATCTCA
>MHAF01000044.1:0-865 GCA_001802865.1 Ignavibacteria bacterium RBG_16_34_14 | reverse complement strand
AGCACGTTTTGCAACACAGAATTTTGTCACTTATGTAAATTCAGATTATGCCCGTTCAAGAGGAATCGAACTTGAATATAAAAAGAGAATAGGCAAATGGTTCAGCGGTTCCGCAATGTTTTCTTATGCAATAACAACTGGAAGAAGCTCATCAGCAGATGAAGGTGTGCTTGTGCTAAGAGGAGATCTTAATGAATCTGTTAAAGAAGAATTTGTTGTTTGGGATAGACCAATTACATCTTCGATTACAGCAAACTTTTATGTGGAGAAAGGTTCTCCTTTATTCGGATTCGGAGAAGGAATTCTTGATGATTATAATTTTTATATAAGATTTTTTTACGAGTCAGGTAAAAGATATACCCCCGCACTTTTCACAGGAAGCTACGATGCACAGGGAAGACCTGAATATGAATTTGATATTAATAACAGGTATAGTAAAATAGGAGATAACTGGTTTTGGGTAGATCTCAACTTTGAAAAGTACTTTAATTTTTATGGCTTGAGATTCTCAGTCTTTATGGAAATAAATAATCTTCTTGATACAAAAAATTCTGCAATTATTAATCCGGTTACCGGTAAAGCATATGAATTTGGCGATAATGTTCCAAGCAGTTGGAATGATCCGAAGTATCCTGACTTGCAGGCGCCAATCAATACATATCCATTTAACCCTGCAAGATATTTAACAAGAAGGAATATGAAAGTAGGAGTGAGTTTGAGGTTTTGATAAATATCAGATGTCATTCCCACGAAAGTGGGAATCTCGTGACTGAATATGAACAATTATTACGTTTACATAGTTTCAAACAAAAAAAATGGCACTTTGTACATTGGAGTAACAAATAATTTAATGAGAAGAATTTAT
>MHAF01000043.1 GCA_001802865.1 Ignavibacteria bacterium RBG_16_34_14 | reverse complement strand
AAGCTGTCTCATTCTCGGATAAAGTGACTGAAGGTGAACAGCTTCTCATCAAAGCTAACAAAGCATCCAATCTCGATAACGATAGAAACCTTTCGAGAGAATATTTAAGACAGCTAGTTACAATGTTTCCCGAAGATAAACTTGCATATTTTTCATATGCTGTGTCTTTCTTTAACCAGGGGGAAAACGATTCGACAATCACTTATCTGAAAAAAGTAATTGAACTTGATGCAAAGTTTGCGCCAGCGCATAATATTCTTGGTTATGCTTATATGAGCAAGGGAGATAATGACCAAGCGGAGAAAGAATTTAAAGAGTATATCCGTTTAGCTCCGGAAAGACCAAATCCTTATGATTCATATGGTGAATTCCTCCTTAAAGTTGGAAGATATGATGAATCAATTGAAAATTATCTAAAATCAAATACGATCGATCCATCTTTCACTACTGCATTTTTAGCAGCTGGCGACAATTATGTTTTTAAAGGTGACTATGAAAAAGCGAGAGAATACTATCAGAAATATTTCGATAATTCAAAAACTGCAACAGCCAAATTAAATGCTCTTAATCGAATAGCTTATTCGTATTTATACGAAAACAAACTTAATGAAGCGTTAAAAAGTTTTGATGGTGTAAAAGCATTTGCTGAAAAAGAAAACAAAGCCGTAGAAAACATGTGGACAAATTTTTATCAAGGGTTTGCTCTGTCAGAGTTTGGGAAAACTGCTGAAGGATTAAAGAAATTCCAGGAAAGCATAAAGCTGATTGATAAGATAGGACTTAATGAAAAGGATAGAGACTACTTTAAAGTTCTTTCGAATAATCTTATGGCTTATGCTTATACTATGAACAATGATTTAAGCAAGGCAAAGCATGAAGCGGACATCTTCCGGAAATCTGTTGAGAAAACCGATGACGCCTCACTAAAAGAAATGGCAGATTTTGGGATAATCGGTTTTATGGCCTTTAAAAAAGGAGACTATAAATCGACGATTGAAAAATTCAAAATGCTTTCCAAACCAGATGCACAAGATAAATATTACCTTGCTCAGGCTTATTTCAAATCCGGTAATAAAGAGGCTGCAAATAAACTTTTTAATGAGATAATAAATTCTAACGATAACACAATTCAGCTTGCTGTTGTTTGGAATAAAGTTAAACAAGAGTTGGGAAAGAAGTAAAAAGTTTAAGCGATATTCAGAAAAATTTTGTGTGAAGAATGCATAATGCTGATGAAAATATTATCAGCTAATTAATAAATATTATTAAAAAAAGAGGTGTGCTATGAAAAAATTTGTATGGCTGTCAGCAATAGTCATAGTTTTATTGCTGTCATTTAATGTTCAAGCCCAGCAATGGTCTGCTGAACAGCAGGAAGTATGGGCGGGAGTTGAAACTTATTGGGCAATCGGTATGTCAGAAAATCCGATGGATTTTCTAAACTATTTTGATGATTCCTATAACGGATGGGTATATGAGTCCGGTGCTCCGCACACTAAAGCTGATGTGCAGAAATCTTTGAGCTATTGGACAACCAAAGGCAAAACGGTGCTCTACACAATTACGCCAGCAAGGATTTGGGTAAATGGAAACTTCGCATATGTCCACTATTATTACTCTGAGGTTAATGAGAGTACTGATGGTAAACCAATGCCTGAGAGCGGGCGTTGGACAGATATCCTTATGAAGAAAGGTAATAAATGGGTAATGGTTGGTGATCATGGCGGAAAGACGTCAAAGTAAATAATGTTTAAGTGAGACTCACCTTAGCCTCAAGTAGTAAGAAAGCTGGTAAACGAATTATCAGCCAATTAATTAATTCATTCAAAATTAAAGAGGTGTGTTATGAAAAAGTTACTGGTTCTACTCCTTCTACTATCGCCGTTTTTATTTCTGACTAATGTTAAGGCGCAGCAATGGTCTGCTGAGCAAAAGGAAGTATGGGCGGGAGTTGAAACCTACTGGGCTGTCGGAATGTCAGAAAATCCGATGGATTTTCTAAACTATTTTGATGATTCCTATAACGGATGGGAATATGAGTCCGGTGCTCCGTACACTAAAGCTGATGTACAGAAATCTTTGAACTATTGGACAACCAAAGGCAAAACAGTGCTTTACACAATTACGCCAGCAAAGATTTGGGTAAATGGAAACTTCGCCTATGTCCACTATTATTACTCACGGGTCATTGAGGGTGCAGATGGTAAACCAATGCCTGAGAGCGGGCGTTGGACAGATATTCTCATGAAGAAAGGTACTAAATGGGTAATGGTTGGTGATCATGGTGGAAAGACATCGAAGTAAATAATATTTAAGTGAGACTCACTTTGACCGCATTTTCTGACTTCAGGTGAGTCTCACTTAATTGCTAAAAAAATATAGGGTGTTCAGAAACCTTCGAGGTTTCTGAGCGTAATAGTTGCTCAAACCTCGAAGGTTTTGTAAGCGAATGAACACTCAACTAAATAATCATCATTAATTTATTAGGAGGTAGTTATGAAATTCAAAAATCTCATGGTTATCAAAGCAATAGTTTGTCTGGCATTTGGTATTCTATTGCTTATAATTCCAGAAACATTAATATCGCTATTTGGAGCAACATTAAGCGATGGAGGAATTTTTACAGCTAGGGAATATGGCGCTGCTCTATTCGGTAATTTATTTCTTTGTTGGTTTGCAAAAAACGCAGCAGAATCCGATGCAAGAAGAGCAATTATACTTGCACTATTTGTTTACGACCTAATAGGATTTGTTGTAACTGTGATTACGGTTGTTTCAGGCGTTCTTAATCCCTTGGGTTGGTTAATTGTTTTCGTTTACCTTTTCTTCACAGCAGGCTTTGGTTACTTTTTAGTTAAACCGTCCGTGGTTAAAGGCACTTAGAGTAATATTTTAAAACGGTTAGCGTGTTCTTTTGTTGAAAATAAAAAGTTGATCGTAGTTAGATAAAAATATTTAACAATCAATTTATTGGAGGTTACTATGAAAAACTTAAGCATATTTTCTTTGTCAGTATTGCTAATACTTCTGTTTCTCCCAGTACAGAATTTAGCTCAAGATATTCCTTACGATGAAGGTACTGTATGGAATTTGGCGTTTATAAGGACAGCCGTTAATTCTACAGACGACTATCTTAAAGGGCTGAAGAATACCTGGGAAGCTAATATGAAGGAAGCAGTGAAGGAAGGATTGATTAAATCATATAAAATATTACTTGGTTCAGCTGCAAATCAAGAAGATTATAATATCATCCTACTCATAGAGTATGAAAATATGGCTTCTTTTGATCCCGACCCTGTTAAAGATAAAAAATGGGATGCGATTGAGGAAAAAATAAAAGATAAAATGCAGGATGAATATGAGAAAACAGTTTCTAACTACGAAGTTATCAGGCAGTGGTATGGCCGAAAGATAATGAGGGAAATTTATTTGAAATGATTAGGAATCTTTCATTCAGCTTGAAGAAAACCCCTTCCGATTAAGTCTCTTAGGGGCATTAGCTGTTTTCTTAAGCAACCTTCGAGGTTTATGTAACTTTAGCGAGTAATAACTTCGAAGGTTTTGTAAATAACTGAAACTTAAATATCACAATATAAATTATTGTGAAGTGTAATCTTGACTAACAGATCATTTTAAAATTGAATGAGGAAACAATCATGAAAATTGTAGCTGCAGTTTTGACTTTGCTGATAGCTGGTCAATTACAAATCCATGCTCAAAAAAAATTTGAGTTAGATGATTTCGACAAACTTGTTTCACTCTCAGATCCGCAAATTTCACCTGATGGAAAATCAATTGTCCTAGTTGTATCAAAACCTGATTTGGTAGAGAATAAATACAGACGTGAACTGCAAATCGTAAATATTGCCAACGGTTCTACCAGCACGTTGACTTATGACCGACCCTCAGTAAGCCATCCTAGATGGTCGCCTTCAGGCGATAAGATTGCATTTATTGCTAAAGACGGTATAGATAAGGATGCATTTAATCAGGTTTTTATTTTATCTATGCATGGCGGAGATTCTAGAAAGATGACTAACTCAAAAACCGGAGTTCAACAATTTTCCTGGAAACCTGACGGTACTGCTATTGCATTTGTACAGGAAGAGGAGCCCGAAAATGAAAAAGAATTGGAAAACGGCTATGATGCTTTTGAAATTAAGTACAACAGTATGTTTCTTAACGGAAAGCCATTGTCTTCTCATATCTGGCTTATTCCTCAAACAGGTGGTGAAGCAAAAAGAATGACTTCAGGGACGTGGAGTTTACCCTCTTCTTTTCCACCAGGTACACCAGCTTCTCCGCTTTCCTGGTCACCGGACGGGAAATACATTGCCTTTCAACGCAACGAGTCACCATATTCTGGTGAACTGTTTAGATCTATACAGACAATTGAAGTTGAAACTGGAAAAATGAGCAGCATAACAAACCGGCGAACGGAACATAGGCCGACTCTATTTGAAAGCTATCCTGCTTTCTCACCTGATGGAAAATATATATCATATTGGTTTCCAAGAGATAACCTAATCAATGGATCTGAAGTTTTTATAACACTATCCTCAGGTGGCGAAGGTCAAAGCATAACCTATAAACTTGATCGATACTTTTACCGGGCTGAATGGAGTTTTGATAGTAAATCCATATTGGTTGCTGCTAATGATAATAATTCAGTATCTCTTTGGATTCAGTCGATAAATGGTACTTCGAAAAAATTGAAACTGGGTAATCTTTGTATTACAGGATCATACTGGTATAATTATAACTATGGGAAGAATGGTTCCATTGCACTTATCGCGAGTTCCTCGCTTACTCCTCCTGAGTTATACTATTTAAGTTCTGCTGATGCAACGCCAAAGAAATTAACATCACTCAATAACGAAGTAGCATCAATGCGAATTGGTAAACAAGAAACGATCACATGGAAATCTGATAATTTTAATCCGAATGGTATTATTACTTTTCCATCAGACTTTGATTCCACAAAAAAATATCCACTAGTACTTAGAATTCATGGGGGTCCACAGGCAGCTTCTAAAGAGCAGTTTAGTGCTGCCGTGCAATATACTGCCTCACGCGGTTATATTGTTTTCGAACCTAATTACAGAGGCAGTGATAATTACGGTTCAGTTTTTTGTATGGCTATTAACGGAGATGCTGGAGAAGGTCCGGGAAGAGATGTAATGAGAGGCGTAGAAGAACTCAAAAAGCGTCCATATATCGATACTTCTAATATTGCAGTGAGCGGTTGGTCTTATGGTGGTTTTATGACTACATGGCTAATTGGTAATTATCAGATTTGGAAATGTGCTGTTGCAGGCGCATCAGTTACAGACCTGATAGATCAGTACTCTGAAGCTGACAATGGAACAGTTTGGAAAATGTTAGGCCCAAATGGAGAGTCTCCATATAAAGATTCGACTAGTAAAGATAATTGGATTAAACAATCTCCCATTACCTACGCACAAAATGTTAAAACTCCAACTTTGCTTCTTTCGGATACAAAGGATGAACGAGTACCTATTTCTCAATCCTATAAATTTTTTAGAGTGCTCCAAGATATAGGTACAGAATCCAAGTTCATAGCTTTTCCTGTTAGTGGACACCATCCACCGGATCCTGTGCGAAGCAAAGAGAGAGACCGTTATTGGTTAGAGTGGTTAGATAAATATTTAAAGTGAAAACAAATGTTTTTTAAATATGCATACAAGGCTAAAACCGGAACAAATAACTTAAGGGAGTTCCACACTAAATTTTTATCGTACGGAAATATTCCAATTCCACTAATTGAAGAAGATATGCTAAAGAAGGAATAAATTTGAAATTAAATAAGTTCTACTCCGAGGGAGTATTACTGTTACATTCCGCCGACAATACTCGTCCGAAGCAGAAATATTAAAAGTAAATAATTCAATAAATTTTATATATAAGAAATGAAAAAAATAATTTTGATAACCTCCGTAATGCTTACGTTAGAAGTAATATTTGCGCAAACCGAAATTGAAATCAATCAATCAAGACTATCTAAGCATTCTGCTAGTCAAAAAGTGGGATATGATTCTGTTGATAAAGAATGTAATTGTGGGGAAATAATTATTTACGAGGAAGAATTTTATCCGACTGTTCAAATAGGAAAGCAATGCTGGTTCGCAAAAAATTTAAATGTAGGTATAATGATTCCATATCAGACGACCGGAAATTATAGCCCAATAATGACTCCCCAAATGATTCCATTTAATTTTAAAAGTGCCCCAATAAACACTGGTGTAATAGGGAGTCCGCACTACTTGATAGGTACTCAAAGTGACAATAGCATAATAGAAAAGTATTGTTTCGATGCAGATTGTAATATTTATGGTGGTTATTATCAATGGGATGAAGCTATGCAGTACAGCACTACTCCGGGAGCAAAAGGCATATGTCCAAATGGATGGCACATCCCAACTTCAGAAGAGTTTGAAATTTTATTGGAATCAATAAGCAATGATGGAGAAGCATTAAAAAAAATTGTGCATGGAATTAGTAACGGAACGGGTACGAACGCCAGCGGATTTTCTATTCTGATTAGGGGTGATATTAGACATCAAGGTGAGAATTATATTGGAAGCATAGAAGCGTTTTGGAGTTCCACAGAAGTGCGTATGCCTAAAACTTACATTATAGCACGCTATGCAAGAACTCTAGGTGTGTGCGATGTTAATAGTATAATTTATATGAATGCATACTCTAAGTATATACCTTTTAATGTACGTTGCATTAAGAACCGTACGGAATGAAATTTTTTAATCATCCAAAAGCGATAAATTATTAATTGTAATTATCTATGAGTTACCTAATTAAAGTGAGTAAGAAAAGTCAACCAGTATCTATATACTATAGAATGGAAATTTCATTGATACAAAGAGATTCTATCGTTAATAAAGTTCTGGAAACTTTGTCTGAAAATGTCATTTAATTGAACTACTATTATGAATTAATTCCCGCATTCCTATTTAATAGTTTCTAAAAAGGGATCATATTTTAACATAAACCGAAAGGAAATGAAATGAAAACGTCTATGCTCTTTTCGCTTTTGCCCGAATTAAAGAAACTCCTCTATTTCATAATTCTTACTGTTCTTTCGAATTGCACCATAGTTTTAGGTCAGACAACTGAAACGAATCCGAGGTATTGGACGCAATATGATAATAAAGAATTAGGGATATCATTTAAACATCCCACTAATTGGATTAAAGGAAACATGCGAGATGGATTGTATTTATATGCACCTTTAGATAATGTTGGGACTTCAGAAAATCCCCAAATGCCTAACTTGAATATTCTGAAAGTTCGATATGGTAGATTAATTCAAAATATCTTAAAATCCGAGAAATTTATCGTTAGTAAAATTGGAGAGTACAGATCATATGAATCAGATGAATATATTAAAGAATATGGCTGGCTAACAACAGTAATTGAAGTTGAAAAAGAGAAAGTATACTTTATGTTTAATATTTCGCCCTATGGAGAGAATGAACCATGGGGTCCAAAAATTAAAGACATATTTATAAAGATTTTAGATAGTTATCCCTTAAAAAGTCCCATTTAGTATTTCTGGACAAAACTTCGGGTAAAATGTTTGCCTGAACAGTGTGAATAAAATTGACAAAA
>MHAF01000042.1 GCA_001802865.1 Ignavibacteria bacterium RBG_16_34_14 | reverse complement strand
CTCTCCCTTTTCCCTCTCATTTAATAAGGAGAGGGATTGAGGGTGAGGTAGTTTTTATTGTTTTTATTGCTTTAACCAAATTAATTACTGAAGTTTGAAGGGGAAACATCCGAGGGTTATTGATGTTCACAAAATTGAAATAAATAGGTTATAATTACAAATTATTTCATATGAATGATGCTGTAAAAGGAATTTATATTTCTATCGTCGATATCATTGGTATTTTTATCCCGGGTTTTGTTTTTATAGTAGGATTATTCTCATTAACACACCAATGTAGTCCGGAATTCTTTAATTATTTTAATGAAGGTAGTAGTAATAAGTATGAATGGATATCAGAACCTCTTTCGTTAGGTATTGTTTTTATATTTTCATATGTCCTTGGTTTCTTATTACGATTAGGATCCATTAGATTATTACAAAATATATTACACTATCAAAATGGGATATAAAATTAAAAGAGTCATCAGAAAAACTTGAGAAATTATTATTATCATTATTTGATAATGAATTTAATGAAAGTCTTTTAGAAATTAGTAAAAAAAGTACGAATTTCGAGTTATCTCATACGGCTCCGTTATTTCATTTAGCTAAAAGAATTATACGAAATTGTTCGCCAACATTATGGGCAGATGCTGAACGATTAGAAGCAGAGATTAGATTTCTTGCGGGATTATTTATTCCGTTATTTTTAGTCTTTGTTGATTTCTTAATATTTGTCTTTCATTTAAATTTCAACCTTATTGCGATTATATTTCTACTAATTACTGCTTGCAGCTTAGGAATAATTTTGTACGCATTTCCAATACGTCGAATAAGAGAAGTCATTTATATATATTATTCAGCAATTATAGTTTTAAAAAAGTTTAATGGGTATTCGCAGTCATAATAAACATCTTTGCAGTCCAGAACCAATCCTTGACAGTTATTGCTTTATCCAAATTATTTCCCAAAATTTCAATAGCTAAAGCATTATTATGTTTCTAACTTTGGGTAGCTCTTTACAAATAACTTTTAACAATGTCCAATCAACTAATAAATCAATATTATACTCAAAGAGATAAGCTTATTCAGTATGGCGGTTCACGGAATGAGCTGAGTATCCGTGATGCTTTCCGTGATTTGCTTAATCATTATGCTGATAAGAAAAACTTAATGCTCATTTCAGAAGTCAGAGTTCAAGGTACAAAAGGCGAAAAGGTTCAGCCGGATGGAACTCTTAAAAATGCTTTAAGATTAGATTATGGTTACTGGGAAAGCAAGGATGAGAAGGATAATATTGATGATGAAATAGAGACCAAAATAAGAAAAGGTTATCCACTTACTAATATTCTTTTTGAAGATGGAATAACTGCAGTTCTTTTTCAGCATGGTGAGCCAATTGAACGTATTGATATTACTGATCGTGAAAAGCTCGATAAAATTCTTACAAGGTTTATAAGCTATGAGCATCCGCAGGTAAGAGAATTTAATGAAGCTCTTGAAAAGTTTAAGGAAGATCTTCCCGATATACTCGATGCACTCCGTGACCTGCTTATAAAGCAAGGCAATGAAAACAAAAATTATGTTGAGGCAAGAGATAAATTCTTAGAACACTGCAGGCAGGAAATAAATCCTGATTTCACTCCTGATGATGTTCGTGAAATGATAATACAGCATATACTTACTGAAGAAATCTTTAATGCTGTTTTTGATGAGTCTCACTTTCACAGGGAGAATAACATTGCACGTGAACTTGAGAAAGTAATGGAGACTTTCTTTACAGGTTCTGTAAGAAGAAATCTCCTCGATCATATTCAGCATTACTATAAAGTTATAAGTAATGCTGCTCGTAACATTCCCGACCATCACGAAAAGCAAAAGTTCTTAAAAGTTATTTATGAAAACTTTTATAAAACTTATAACCCTAAAGCTGCTGACAGGCTTGGAGTTGTTTATACTCCGAATGAGATAGTTAACTTTATGGTTGAAAGCACCGACTATCTTTTGCAGAAGCATTTTGGAAAAACTCTTGCTGATAAAAATGTGGAAATACTTGATCCTGCTACAGGGACAGGAACTTTTATCTGCGATATTATTGATTATATCCCCAAGCAATATCTTCTCTACAAATACAAAAACGAAATTCACGCAAATGAAGTAGCAATACTTCCCTACTATGTTGCTAATCTTAATATTGAGTACACTTATAAACAAAAGATGGGATTGTATGATGAGTTTCCTAACCTCTGTTTTGTTGATACTCTTGATAATACAAGTGCATTACAATATATGGGGCAACAGGATTTTCATTTTGATTTTAGTCATGAAAATGCTGCAAGAATTAAAAGACAAAATGAGAAAAAGATTTCTGTTATTATTGGTAATCCGCCTTACAATGCTAACCAGAAGAATGAAAACGAAAATAATAAAAACCGTGAGTACCCTGCTATTGATAAAAGAATTAAAAACACTTTTATAGCCAACAGTACTGCACAAAAAACAAAGTTGTATGATATGTATGCAAGGTTTTATCGCTGGGCTATGGATAGAGTTGAAAGAAATGGAATAATTGCTTTAATAACTAATAGAAGCTTTATTAATTCCAGAACCTTTGATGGATTCAGAAAAACAATACAAGAAGATTTTCAATATGCTTTTATTATTGATACAAAGAGTGATGTAAGAATGAATCCTAAAATTGCAGGAACAACACACAATGGTTTTTGGAATACAAACTGGTGTTGCTGTAATGTTTTTAATTCGTAAAGAAGATGTTGAACCTTCTGATTGCCAGATTTTTTATACTGAAATGGATGACTTTTGGAGAAAGGAACAAAAACTGCAATGGTTTAATGAAAATAAATTTGAGAAAATTCCTTTTCAAAAGATAACTCCCAATAAAAGCAATAATTGGATTAATTTATCTAGCAATGAATGGGAAACTTTAATTGATATTAAAAAAATCTTTTCAAAAATTTCACCTGCAGTAAATACAGCAAGAGATGAATGGGTTTTTGATCAAAGTATAGAAAGCTTATCAAATAAAATTAGATATTTTATTAAAGAATATAATTCTTTTGTCGTAGGAGGTAAGACTAATTTTATAGAAACAATTAAATGGAGTGCAGCACTAAAAGGTCATTTCGATAAAAAAAGAAAACTACCAAGTTTTGATAATGAATTATTAATTCCATTTGAATATCGACCATTTAAAAATTTAAAATATTATAGTGATAAAATGTTGAGTGATAGACTAACAATTAATCACTATGAAATGTTTGGGAATAATTTATCAGAAAGTAATAAAATTATTTTATTGAATGCTGCATCAGGTGGTCAAAAACCATTTAGCATTTTTTGTTCGGATATATTGGCGCCTTTTCAATTCTTTGTAGATCCAACACAATGTATATCCTTATATCGTTATCCAAATGATAGTCTAAAAAGTAACATAACCGATTGGGGATTAGAACAATTTCAAAATCATTATTCTTCGCATGGTCATGCTGAACTTGTTTCAGCATCTAAACAAGCTACGAAAAAGATCCTGAAACGAGTTCAGGATGACACCAACAACAAACAGATAACAAAGGAAGATATCTTCCATTACGTTTATGGAGTTCTTCATAACCCTGCATACAGAAAAAAATATGAGCTAAACTTAAAGAGAGAATTCCCGCGCTTTCCTTTCTATAAAGACTTTTGGAAATGGGCAAAGTGGGGAAAAGATTTAATGAATCTGCACATCCATTATGAAGATGAAAAAGAATATGCCTTAAAACGTATTGATGAAAAGCCCAAAGAGAAAAAAGAAAACCATAAAACATTCTTCCCAAAAGTAAAAGAGCCGGAACAAATGTTCAGTACACAGGCAAAAATAAAAGTAAAGTTAAAAGCAGATAAGGAAACCGGAACAATTGAGATTGATGAGATAACAAAGCTTAAATCCATTCCAAAAGAAGCCTGGGAATATAAACTCGGCAACCGCTCAGCTTTGGAATGGATACTCGACCAATACAAAGAAAAGAAACCAAAAGACAAAACCATCGCCGCAAAATTTAACACCTACCGCTTCGCAGATTATAAAGAACACGTAATCCAACTCCTTAAAAAAGTAACAACAGTAAGCAATGAGACAATGAAGATTATTAGAGAGATGGAGAGGGAGAAAGAATAGCCCATAGCTTCAGCTATTGGAGATTAATGAGGTAAAAGCAGCCCATATGCTTCTGCTATGGGAAATAAGAATTACAAACCGTTAAAACGGTTCTATTCCGATTTTTTATTTCTTATATTCCCACGGTTAAAACCGTGGGTTACATACCATCGGATAAAGCAAAACAAAACTCCAACTATTGACTAAAAAAACAATAGAAATCAATCCATAGCTTCAGCTATGTGTATAAAAACTTACTTAAGCAACCCATAGATTTATCTATGGGAACAAAAACTAACACCAATAATTCTAAACCGTTTCAACGGTTTAAAATGGGAGGGCAACATGTCTCATTCACTCTTTAAAATATGGATTCATGGAATATTCGGCACAAAAGACAGAACCTCATTAATAAAAAATACCTTTGAAGCACAATTACATTTACACATAAAAGAAAAATTAGAAAGAGACCTTGACTGCAAGGTAAGAATAATCAATGGAACAGAAGATCATATTCATATTTTATTTTTATTATCGCCAAATTTCACATTGAAAGATATTTTCCATAATGTTAAAGGGGAATCTTCACATTGGGTTAACCAATCCGATTTTATAAAATATAAATTTGCATGGCAGACAGGATATGGTGCTTTCTCGGTTAGCGAATCAAAGATAAATGAAGTTGAAAAATATATAGCCAATCAGAAAGAGCACCATAAATTAATCTTGTTCGTGCGCGTTTTTTTTTCGCTAATGTTCATTAATTTCCTGCTCGTGTGAGTTTTAAAATGCTTCTGCACTCTTTTTTTATGCTACTGCGCGGTTTTATTTTGCTCTTGCGCTAATTAATTTAGCTCCTGCGCACTTTTATTTAGCTAATGTTCACTTTTATCTGTCTCATGTGGATTTTGCATTCTCACAATCAAACACACATTTGGGTTTTTGTTTAGTACACTTTACATTTAAGAGTAAACAACTACTAAATATTTTTTAGATTTTTATAAACCAAGCTGGCATCAAATAAATTCTACGTTCTTTTGTATTAAGACAAAAGAACAGAAAATTCTGAATAATAATTTTTGCCTGTACTTTTCTTAGCATAAGAAAAGTACCAAAAGAAGCATGCACTTTAAAAGAAATTCTAAAATTATCCTTCGTTTCGCTAAGATAAATAAACTCGTCCCGATAAAAATCGGGACTCAAACAGAATTTATCTTTAAACGCTTCACTCCGGATAATTTTTTTCACGAATTTCTTTTAATGTGCAGGAAATTCACAAAGCAAAACAATGGTCACGGAATAAAAGCATTGCTAAATGACTTATAAATATTTAACTTTGTATCAGATTTTTGCTAATAAGAATGATGATTTTTAATAAAAAATATTTCATAATTACCTGTCTTAAAGACCACAGAAGCTATTTTGTTTCTCGTTTCGAGAACGTATTCTAATTCCATCCCAGTTTTCAGCCAGAGGCTGATTCCATTTAGCGGGAAATTAACTTAAAATTTACTTTTTTTTAAAAACCAAACGGTATTCTTTTTGGTTAACGGTATTCTTTTTGGTTTATAATTTTAATTAATAGGTGTTAAAATGATGGAAAAAATTTTGATAAAAGATAAAATCTCAGCAGATGAGGTTCACGAAATCCTGAAGCAATATATGCTTGTAGATGGATTTGATTTCGTTCCCGATTTACGTAACAGTCATGGTGTTTACCTTATAGATGAAAAAACAGGTGATACCTACATAGACTTCTTTACATTTTTTGCTTCTTCACCTTTAGGATTAAATCATCCGAAGCTTAAAGCAGTAAAAGATGAATTAGGATTTGTTGCAGTTAACAAACCTTCCAACTCAGATATTTATACAACTTATATGGCAGAGTTTGTAGAGACTTTCGCAAATATTGCAAAGCCTGATTATATGAAATATTTATTCTTTGTTTCAGGCGGAACACTTGCAATTGAAAATGGCTTGAAGGTAGCCTTTGACTGGAAGGTCCAGAAAAATTTTGCAAAAGGATATAAAGAAGAAAAAGGTCAGCAAGTAATACACTTCAAACAAGCTTTTCATGGAAGAAGCGGATATACTCTTTCATTAACTAATACAGACCCAAATAAAATTCTATACTTCCCAAAGTTTAACTGGCCAAGGATTACAAATCCTAAAATTACTTTCCCTATTGATTTTCATCTTAATGAAATTATTGCGCTTGAACAAAAAGCAGTTGATGAAATTTATGCTGCAATAAAAAATAATCCTGATGATATAGCTGTAATTATAATTGAACCTATACAAGCTGAAGGAGGTGATATTTTCTTTCGGAAAGAATTTTTTGATAAGCTGCGAGAGATTGCTGATGAGAATGAAATTCTCTTAATGTTTGATGAAGTACAAACAGGTTTTGGAATAACAGGAAAATTCTGGGCTTCGGAACATTATGTTAAACCGGATATTATCGCTTTCGGTAAGAAAGCCCAGATTTGTGGAATTATGGTTTCTGATAGAATTGATGATGTTGAGGAGAATTGTTTCCATAAATCAAGCAGGATTAATTCAACCTGGGGAGGTGACCTTGTTGATATGGTAAGATCAAAACATATTCTGAAAATAATTAGTGAAGAAAATCTTGTCGAAAATTCAAGAGTTGCAGGGGAATATTTACTTGAAAAATTAAAAGGAATTCAAAAGGATTTTCCGAATCTTGTAAGTAATGCTCGCGGTTTGGGTTTAATGTGTTCTTTTGATCTTCCCTCAGCAGAGATGAGAAATAAATTCAAAGAAACCTGCTTAAAAGAAAGATTGATAATACTTGGATGCGGAGAAAAATCTATCCGTTTCAGAACTCCATTGAATATCACAAAATATGAAATTGATGAAGGATTGAATGTTATCAGGAAAGTTTTATTTTTACTTTCGTAAATAAATTATTTATATACTACTTGCATGATGCGGCTCCAAATAAACGGAGCCGTATCATTTTAAATAATCTTAAATCCCAAATTTCAAATCTCAAATAACAAATAAATACCAATTTTCAATAATCAAATAATTTGAAAAATCCAAAGTGATTTTCGAACTTGGCGATTGTTATTTATTTGTATTTTGTATTTTGATTTTTGGAATTTAGCTATGTCAGGTTTACTTTATATCGTCAGCACACCGATTGGTAATCTTAAAGATATTACTTTAAGAGCAATAGAAACCCTTAAAGCAGTTGATTTTATTATTTGTGAAGACACACGTGTTACTTCAATTCTGCTGAAGCATTATGATATTCATAAAGAACTTATCTCAATGAATGCTCAAAGTGAATCAAGAAAAATTCCCCAATTGATTGCAAGAATTAACAAAGGAGAAAGTTGTGCCTTGGTTTCTGATGCAGGAACACCAACCATTTCTGATCCGGGAGTAAGATTAATTTCTGAAGCAATAAAAAATAATATACAAGTGGTTCCGATACCTGGTGCTTCTGCTGTAATTACTGCATTAAGCATTAGCGGTGTACCAACTGATGCTTTTTTATTTGAGGGCTTTCTTCCTAATAAAAAAGGTAGAATGACTAAACTGAAACAATTAGCAAATGAAGAGCGCACTATTGTTCTTTATGAATCAACTTACAGAATTGAAAAGCTGCTTAAAGAACTTTCTGAATTTATGCCGGAAAGATTCCTTGTAATATGCAGAGAGTTAACGAAGAAATTTGAAGAAGTAAGAAGAGGTTATCCAAAAGAATTATTAGAATCTTTTAAGAACTCTGTTAATAAAGGTGAGTTTGTTGTAGTAATAGCCCCAACCAGGGTAAGAGAATGAAGGTATAAGGTATACGGATTATAACTTATACCAGATTGCATATACCATATACCCATTTCGCTACTCACTATCATAATCAACCAAAGCTCTCACATCATATTTTTTAAGCTTTGTTCTTCCCTTAAGAAAAGATAATTCAACAATAAAAGAAACCTGGACGACCTGCCCGCCTAATTTTTCAATTAATTTGCATGCTGCCTGTGCGGTTCCTCCTGTTGCTAAAAGATCATCGTGAAGAAGAACTTTATCCCCTTTTTGAATCGCATCTTTATGTATCTCCAGAGCATCATTTCCATATTCAAGAGCATAAGTTATTTTTTCAGTTTCAGCAGGAAGCTTTCCAGGTTTTCTGCAAGGGACAAACCCAACATCAAGTTTTTCTGCCAGGGCAGTTCCAAACATAAATCCGCGGGCTTCAATCCCAACAACTTTGGTAATATTTTTGTTCTTAGCAAAATCAAATAATAATGTGGAAGTTTTTTTTAATGTAACAGGATCTTTAAGAAGTGTTGTTATATCTCTGAAGATTATCCCTTTTTTAGGAAAATCTTTTACATTTCTTATAATGTTTTTAAGGTCATCACTCATTCCTTGCCTCATTTTTATGAAGAAAATTTTCAAGCCCCATTTTAAAATCCTCAGATGAGCGGCTGATTGCATTTAATCTTACACAGTAATCAACAGCTTCTTTAATATTAAGGTTGGAAATATCGGCAATCATCTTTTTTGTTAGTTTCATACTAAAATCAGAATTAGAAATAAGTTTATTGGCAAGAGTTTTTGATTCTGTTAAAACATCTTCTGCAAGGTAATCTACTAAACCTGATTCATAAGCCTTCTCCGCTCCAATTATATCTCCCGTAAGAAGAAGCTGCTTTGCTTTTACTTCTCCTATTTTTTTTATAAGGAAAATAGAAACTATTGCCGGAATAAAACCAATCTTTACTTCGGAATAACCAAACTTTGCATTAACCTCATCAGCAACAATAAAATCACAGACGTTTGCTAAACCACAACCGCCGGCTATTGCAGCGCCATTTACCGCAGCTATTGTGGGAATTGGAAAGCTGTATATTTCCAGGAATAATTCTGCAAGTGATTCAGAATCTTTTTCATTTTCAATAGAACTGAAATCTTTTATTTGATTTAAATATTCGAGATCTGCACCTGCACAAAAACTTTTTCCTTCTCCGGTAATGATTAAAACTCTTACATCATTGTCGTTTTTAATCTCATTCAATTTTATTTTTAGTTGATTCACAAGATCTGGATGAAGTGCATTTCTTTTCTCAGGTCGGTTTAACTTAATAATTGCGAAGTGGTTTTCTTTAATATACTTTATCATTTGGGTTTGAAATATACAAAAGAGGAAATAAATAAATCATTGTAGTTAATAGCCAAGAAAAGCTTTGCGTAGAGTTTAAACTGCAATTTTATATTCGTTTAACTCTTCAAGATATCTTAGAAGAATATCTTCAACAGGTTTATATTCAGTAATTGTCATCATTCTCGCTCTTATTTGCGAAGCATTGTATAATCCCTTAAGATATCCTGAATAAAACTTACGATGTTCCAATACTGCTCTTTTCTCCCCTTTTACTTTAACAGCAAGTTCAAGATGACGAATAGTTGTTTTAATTCTTTTTGCAGGATCAACTAAAGTTGACACATAACCTTGAGTTAACAATTGTTTTGCATCTTCAAATATCCATGGGTTTCCAATCGCACCTCTTGCAATCATCACCCCATCGGCACCGGTTTCATCAAAAGCTCTTTTAACATCATAGGCAGTAAGAACATTTCCATTTAACACAACAGGAATTTTAACAGCTTCTTTAACATTGCGGATCCATTCCCAGTAAGCTTCACCTTTATGTCCCATTACACGGGTTCTGCAATGTACAGTGATTGCTTTTACTCCAACGTCTTCCATTCTTTTTGCAACTTCAACAATGTAAATGCTATTGTTGTCCAAACCCAACCTTGTTTTAACAGTAACAGGAATAGAAATAGAATCAACTACTGCCTTAACAAGCTTCTGCATATATGCAGGATCTTTAAGAAGTCCTGCACCAGCACCGCAAGCAACAACATTTTTAACCCAGCAGCCAGCGTTAATATCAATGAGATCAGGATTTTCTGCTTCAGCGATTTTTGCAGCACCAACCATAGAATCAATGTTTGCACCATAAATCTGGATGCCGACCGGTCTTTCCTCTTCAACAATTTTTAGTTTGTTATGTGTTTTAGCCGAAGCCCGTACTAATCCCTCAGAGTTAACAAACTCAGTATAAACAACATCAGCCCCAAGTTCTCTGCAAACCAACCTGAAAGAAATATCCGTTACATCCTCCATTGGAGCAAGAAGAATTGCTTTTTCTATATTTATTTTACCAACTAAAAACATATTTATTAAATAAATTTAGACATTTCTTCCTTGAAAATTTGATAAACTTGTTTTGAATTTTTGACAAGTGACTCCATTTTTTCAGAGTATAAATCAATAGCATAAGCATGACTAAAGAAATGTCGAAAAGCTAAATATTCACCTAACTGAATTTTGCTTTCCTCGGATAATATTTTATTGTCAACTGCTTTTTCTAAAAGTTCTTTATGCCAGGTTTTATTTTCAGGTATTATAATTTTTTTAGATATAAAAACTTGTTTTAAAATATTTTCAATCCCATTATAAAAATTATGAAGCAACGCAGCAACACCTGCAAGCTCTAATATTGACAAATATGGGAGCTTAGTATGAGACGGCAATTCATTAAATACTTTATCTATATTCTCAAATTCTGCTTTTATCTTCAGCGACAATTTATCCATAAAGAAGAATACCTTCTGATTTAATAATCTCGTTAAATAAAGTTTTTTTCTTGAGATCAATTAAGTCAACAGGTTTAGATAAAGCAAAAATCAGTTCACTATAGAATTTAAAAAATAAAGAATCAGGAATGCCTTCAACTGCTATATCTATATCATTGGGTTCCTTTTTTGAGTCAAGATTAGAACCAAAAAGATATAATTTAGTTGCCTTATATTTTTTAGCAATATCTAATAATTTATTTTTATCTTCTTTTGAAATCATCTCTAACTAATTTTTTCTTATTTTTATAGCTTAAAAATAAAAATTATTATGCAAACTAACGAGATATTTATTCAAACATTCTAATAATAGTAATGAGAAACAAAATCTATTTTGTTCTAATAACAACATTCCTGACATTATTTGGTTGTTCAACAACTAAACAAATAGTCGGTGGAAAACAGACAGAACAAATTCTTCAAAAAGAAATAACACAAACTGTTCAGGTTGATTATCTTTTATACCTGCCAAAAGATTATAATTCCTCCAAAAAATTTCCACTGCTGCTTTTTCTTCATGGTTCAGGAGAACGAGGAAAAGATCTTGAAAAAGTGAAAGTGCATGGCCCGCCAAAACTTATCGCAAGCGGAAAAGATTTTCCTTTTATAGTTGTATCACCTCAATGTCCTGAAAACCAGTGGTGGTCAATAGCTGATCTTGATGTTTTATTAAATGAAATAGTTGAAAATTATAATGTTGATCCTCATAGAATTTATGTTACCGGCTTAAGTATGGGCGGATTTGGAACCTGGGAATTAGCAATAAAATATCCGGATCGTTTTGCCGCAATTGCACCAATATGTGGAGGAGGTAATTCTCATTTGGTAAGTGTCTTAAAGGATTTACCTGTTTGGGTTTTTCATGGCGCTAAAGATAATGTTGTTCCTCTTTCGAGTGCACAGGAAATGGTAGATGTTCTGGAAAAAGCCGGAGGAAATGTGAAGTTCACAATTTATCCTGAAGCCGGTCACGATTCCTGGACGGAAACTTATAACAATCCTGAATTATATGAGTGGTTTATAAAACAAAAAAGAACCAGTACCATCCCTTAAAAGGATAGTATTGGTGAAATAAATTAATACAAACCCACCTTTGCCTTCAAATAAAATATACTGTAAATAAGAATAGCCAGCACAAAAATAGCACCTGTTAAAAAAGGAAAAGAATGCCCAAAGAACTGGAATGAAAATCCTCCCCAGAGAGGTCCCAGTACTCTTGCTAAAGCAGATGCAGATTGGTTAATGCCAAGTACTGCTCCCTGCTCATTATCGGGAGTAACTTTAGATAATAAACTTAAAGACGTAGGTATAAGCAAACCTGTTCCCAATGTAAACACACCTGAAACAACACCAAGCATAGTATAATTTGTACTGTTTGGCATTAATAACATTGATATAAAAAGTAAAAAAGCACCAAAAGAAATAATCGTTACGTCTTTATACCGTTTAGTTAAAAAATGTATTAAACCTGTTTGTGAAAAAGCTGAAAAGATTCCCATAATGCCAAACAGGATTCCAATCTGCATATCGCTTAAATGATAGTCTTTGTATCCTAATAAAGAAAATGTTCCAAAGATATTGGACATTGAAAATGTAATTATGAAAAAAACAATTATAACTATTCCAATAGCAGGTCTTCTTAAAACTTCAGAAAATATTTTGAAATCAAAAAGTCTGTGAGTTTTTCTATTAGATTTTTCTTTAAGGCTCTCAGGAAGGACAAACCATGTTACCAGAAAAGCAATAAAGGAAAATGATGCACCGGTATATCCTATAATATCAAGTCCATATTTAGAAAGAAAACCCCCAATCAATGGTCCGAAAACAAAACCTAAAGCAAATGCAGCACCAATTAATCCCATTCCTTTAGATCGGTTTTCTTTTGTTGTAATATCTGCAATATAAGCCTGTGCAACTGAAATGCTGCTGCCGCCGAGCCCTGCAATTATTCTGGATATGAACAAAACAAGATACGAACCTGCAAAAGAAAATATAAGGTAACTTATGCTTGAAAGAAGAAGACAGATAACAATTATCGGTTTCCTTCCCTTTTTATCTGAAACTGATCCGAAGAAAGGATTGAAGATAAACTGTACAAAAGAAAATATTGCAACGAGAAGTCCTATCTGAAAATCAGATGCCTGAAAATTTCTTACTGCAATTGTTGGAAGAATTGGGATTAATATTCCGAATCCTATAAGATCTATAAAAACAGCAAGGAAGATCAATAATAAGGGAGATTTATTTTTCAACTCAACTTATCCAGCTCCATTATTACTGCGTCTGCAAACTGATCAGTACTAACATAATTTTGAGCATTGATATCTTTTGTTACTTTTTTCCCTTCAGCAATTACTTTGGCAACAACTTCCCAATCTATTTTTATCCCTGAATGTTCAAGTACTTTTGTTGTAGCTTTAGTAATTTCCCGTCCTATACCATCACCAGGAATTAACGTTATCCTGTAAGTCAAAATATATTTCCTAGTGCAAAATTATTAAAAAATGTTTTTAAATATAAAAAGATTTGAAGTAAGGATTTTAAATGGAAAATGTATAAAGAATTATTCTATTGGATTTTGGATTTCCTTTAACTCAAAGCCCCATTCAAAGTGAATGATATCAAATCCTCTCGGTTTTATATCTGTAATAAGAAGAGGTTTTTCTTTGTAAAGATTTATTTTATCCGTATACTTCCTCATAATTTCATTTGTATCATCAAATGCCTGCTTCATATTTCTTAAATCTGAATCGGAAAGGTATTCTTCAATTGAACTTTTATAATCCTGAAGTAAAGGAAGAATAACATATTCATTTCCATTATCAGTTTCTCCTTTATAAACCCAGGTAGGGATATAAGAAACATCTGAAATATAAATTGCTGTGCTATTTAAGTTTTTTGTTATTTCAATATTCATAATTACACCTGCATCTTTATATCTATCCCTTTGATTCGAAATGAAATTACCAAGAGAATATGCAACAAAACCTGTATCAAGCCTTCCTTCTTTTGATTTATAAAATTGAGTTGGCTGTAAAACGTGAGGATGTCCACCAATAATTATATCGGCACCATAAAAAATTGTTTTTAATACAACTTCTTTTTGGAAAGATGATGGTTCTCTTTTATATTCATCTCCGAAATGATAATGAACAAGAACTATTTCTGCTCCAAGTTTTCTTGCTTTTTCTATATCTGATTTGATTAAATCAAAATCAATAAGATTTATAAGATAAGATTTCCCTTTAGGAACAGGGATTCCATTTGTTCCAAAGGTGTATGCAAGAAAAGAAATCTTTATTCCTTTAATATCAACAACTCTTATTAAATCTCTATCCTCTTTAGAAGTGAAAGTGCCATTATACAGCAAACCGTTTTTCTTTATCTGCTCAATTGTTCTTAAGACGCCAGCTTCTCCCCTATCAAGAGAATGATTGTTTGAAGTTGTTAAGAGATGAAAACCAGCATTATAAAGTGCAGTTATATATTCATCGGGAGTGTTAAAGAAAGGATAGCCGGAATAGCCTTTGCTCTTCCCTGCTGTAACAGTTTCAAGGTTTCCAAAAACAAAATCAGATTCATAAAAATATTTTTTTACTTCCCTGTAAACCGGGTTAAAATTAAAACTATCCTTTTCAACTCTTGCATAATTATATTGAGGTGAATGGCACATTAAATCGCCGACAACAGAGATTCTTATTGTGATAGTTGAATCTTTTTTTATTGGCTCAGAATTGGTTGAATTGAATAATAGGATTATAAAACAAATGAGATAGAAATTGTCACGCTGTCCCGATTTTATCGGGATCAGCATCTTGGTCTTTAATAAGGAAAAGATTCCGAAACAAGTTCGGAATGACAAATGGAACATTTTAGAAAAATATTTTTATTGAGTAGCAGAAAAGATGTGTTTAAATAAATTCTCCTGCAAGAGTGTAGAGCGACTAAAGTCGCTCTACAAATCATAAGTAACTTAAGTTATTATCCTTTCTGTTTTTCAGCTTTCCTTTGGGCTTTTACATCCTGTACATCTTTACGGATTTCCTGAGAAAGTTTTCTCAGATCACTTAAGCCTTTTCTAACTCTTGTTCCTGCAGCAGCCTGTCCTCTTTCATAGAACTTCTGGAAATCAGTTTCCAATTCTTTTACTGCATTTACTAAATCCTGGTATTTGTTCATAGATCCTCCTTATTGTTTGGTTGTGAAAAAGTTAATTAACGTTCTCCAGCACTAATTCAGCAATATCTTTTACAGAAACTTCTTCTGTCTTTTCAAAATGTTTTACTCCATCATTAAGCATTGTCATACAGAAAGGGCAGGCAGATGCAATTGTATCTGCTCCTGTGGCTAATGCTTCCCTTGTTCTTTCTTCATTTATTCTTCCGCCTTCTTCATCTTCAAGAAACATTCTTCCACCACCGGCACCGCAGCAGAATCCTTTGCTTCTGCTTCTTTCCATCTCTGTCAGCTTTAATCCTGAAATACTTTTTAAAGAATTCCTGGGCGAATCATATACATCATTATATCTGCCAAGGTAACAGGAGTCGTGATATGTTGCTTTTATTTCCGCATTATTATCTTTTAATTGTATTTTTCCTTCATCAATCAATTCATTTATAAATTGAGAATGATGCTTGACATTGTAATCTCCACCAAACTGTTTGTATTCTCTTCCGAGGGAATGAAAACAATGTGGACAAGCTGAAACAATATTTTTAACTCCATATCTGTTAAGTGTTTCAACATTCTCTTTTATCATCATTTGTGACAGGTATTCGTTACCAAGTCTTCTTGCTGTATCTCCGTTACATTTTTCTTCTGTCCCGAGAATCCTGAAATTAACTTCTGCCTTCTGCATTAAAGCTGCAAACGCTCTTGATACTTTTTTGTACCTGTCATCATAAGAACCGGCACAGCCAACCCAGAAAAGAACATCAGTATCAGAATCTTCCGCCATTGTTCTGATATTAAGTCCTTCTGCCCAATTACCTCTGTCAGAAAGATTAAATGCCCAGGGAGTGAAGTTCGTTTCTAAACTTTTAAATACATTATTAAGATTTGCGGGAAACTGAGATTCAGTTAAAACAAGATTTCTTCTCATATCAACAATTGAATCAACATGTTCAATCATAACAGGACATTCTTTAACGCAAGCCATACAAGTTGTACACTCCCAGAGTTCAATGTCTGTAATATAATCATGAACAAGAGTTTTTTCATCCCGACTTGTCGGGATACCTGAAGTTTCTCCATTAACCAGATGCGGAGCCTTGTCTCTTGTTCTTCTCCTTATATCAACAATAATTTTTCTTGGAGATAATGATTTGCCAACTGTTGAAGCCGGACAAGCATCAGTGCATCTTCCACATTCAGTACAGGAGTAGCCATCAAGTATCTGTTTCCATGAGAGCTGCTCAATATCTGCAGCACCATAAACTTCTAATGATTCATCTTCAAGATTTACAGACTTAAGCGTATTTCTTATTTCATCGAGATTTGAAAAATATGTATTGGGAATTGATGTAAGCACATGTAAATGCTTTGAATACGGCAGGAAGTTCATAAATCCGAAAATTACTACTATGTGTGCCCACCAAAAAAATTCGTAATTGGAAAGTGCGGAATTGCTTTCCGTACTATAAAAAATTCCTGCAAGATAATTTGATATAGGGCGAACTTCATATTCTGATAATGTAAAATTATGTTTGGCTACATGAGAAATATTCTGCCCTAACATAAAAACACAAACAAAAATAATTAGAACAAGAATAAATGCTGCATCAAGTTTTCCCGCTTTATCAACTTCAAGTCTGGGGATATGAACTACAAATCTTCTGTATAAAGCATAAAGACAAGCAGTAATTACAAGAACAGAAAAAATATCCTGTATGATTGTAACCACAGAATAAAATGGTCCAGTAAACTCAAGAGTGAATGATGAGTAGAATCCCTGAATCATTACTTCAATTATAGCAAATAGGAAAAGAACAAATCCCCAGAAAATTAATAAATGTAAAATGCCCGCTTTAGGATCTCTTAAAAGTTTTGTTTGAACAAAAGCCACCGTCCAAACTTTCTTTAATCTTTTTCCGGCATTATTAAACCTATCATCTTTTTTCTTTGCAACTAACATGTAACGGATAAGATTTCTGCAGCTCCAGCTAAAAATGGAAACTGCAAGAATAAAGAAAAGAATAAAGATGATATTTTTTAATTCCATTTCATTTTAAAGAAAATTCAGAATCAGGATTTTCTTGAATTCTTTTTTGTAGTTCCAAAATAAATTGTGGCAGCCGTAAAAACTTTTATAACTGTCCATATAGAGAAGATAGCAGCACCGGCTTTTACCGCCTCGTTAAAATCTTTAATAAAGAAAATATGAAGGTAGAGTGTTCCAAAGAAAATAATTAATAACGCTCCAATAAACATTGAAGAAACAACAACAGAATAAGACTTATTTATTTCAATTAAATAACCAGCAACAAAGGCTGCTAAGGGAAAAGCAAGAAGATAACCTCCGGTTGGTCCAATTAGTCTTGCAAAACCTAAAGCTCCTTCAGGAGTTTGTGCAAAAACAGGCAAACCAACTATACCTAATGAAAGATAAATTAGCTGACTGACAGCTCCCCTTTTAGCACCTAAAAAAGCTCCTGATAAAAGAACAGCCATCGTTTGCAAAGTAAAAGGAACAGGTTTAACCGGAACTGTAAATTGCGCAGCAATTGCTGTTAAAAATGAAAAAGAAAAAATCCATACAATTTTATTCTCTACTGCTTTTTTTAATATATTTTTTAAGGAAATGCTTTTTACTATTTCATATGTGTTCATATACACCTTCGATTTTAATTTAAAAATTTGATTTTTTCTAAAAGTTTTTTAGAGTTAATCCAACACTATATTCAAAAAAAATATTTGAAAAGGAACCAATTAATTAAGTTCCGGCTGGTTTTAAAGTTAATATCCTCTCGCATTCCTGCCAAATATGCTATTTATAGTTAGAAAAGTCAAGAATTTAGCTCATTTTAGAAGTTTTTAAATTTATAGAAAAATTCTGAGCTTTAAGACTCTCTTGAAATTGTTCATTTTCTTTGTTTTCATTAGCTAATTCATTATTTTTTTGAAGAAAAGCAATTTAATTGTAAGATGAGATATTTGTTAGTTATTCCCTCAATTGATATTAAAGATGGAAAAACCGTTAGAGTAGTTCAGGGAATTCCTGAACTTGAGTGCAAAGAATATGGAAGCGATCCGGTGGAAATGGCTAAAATATGGCGTGCTGAAAATGCAAAGCTACTGCACGTTGTTGATTTTGATGGTGCATGGGAACATTCAAGAAAAAATTATAAAATAGTTGAAGAGATTTGCTCTTCGGTAATTATTCCTGTTGAATTTGCTGGTGGGATTCGAAATCTTGATGATGCAAAACAGATTATGGATACAGGAATAAGCCGATTGGTTATAAGTACAATGGCTCTTGAAAATCCGGATGAATTTAAAAAAGTTTTTGAAACATTTGGTCCCCAAAAAATCGTTACAGGACTTGATATACTTGGTAATGAAATAATAACAAGAGGTAGAAAAAGAAAAACCGGAATTTCTTATAAAGAATTTGTTAAGAATATGGCTGTTATGGGAGTTGAAAGATTTATTGTAACTGATGTTGAAAGAAATGGTATGCTTAAAGGTCCTAATCTTGAATTAACAAAAAAAATTGCTCTTCTCACAGAAAAAAAAGTAACACATTCCGGTGGCGTTAGTAATAAAGATGATTTAATCGAAATTCAGAACCTTATGCCTTTTGGTGTTGATTCTGCCATTGTTGGCAGAGCTTTTTATGAGAATAAATTTCCTTGCCAGAGACTCTGGCGCGTTGCAGAATCAGGAATATTCAACTGAGGTAAATAAAATGAATGATAAAAAAAAGGTTATACACAGCAGCTTCTGGGCAAACATCTTTAATTCACCTGAGAAAACAAACCTTAAAAAATCCTTACAATCCATTCCTGTTTTCAGTAACCTCTCAGGAAGAGATGTATCAAACCTCCTTAATATTATTCATCACCGGAATTATCTATCGGGAGAATATATTTTTTACCAGGGAGATCCCGGAATTGGGCTTTATATTATAAATGAAGGTGAAGTTGTTATCCAGAGAACAAATGAAAGCGGTGAAATAGTTCCTCTTGCAACTTTTGTTGAAGGAGATTTTTTTGGTGAGCTTGCTCTTGTAGATGGAGAAAAAAGATCAGCTTCTGCAATTGCAAAAACCGATTGCAAACTTTCGGTAATATTCAAACCTGACCTTGATGAATTCATTGAAGCATATCCAAGGAAAGGGATTAAAATTCTCCAGGGGATTTCACAAATATTAGCTTTTCGTTTAAGAAAAATAAATGAAGATCATTTTGCTCTTCAAAATAAATTAAGAGTAACATCGGAGACAGATTATGGAACCTAAAATAAATAAAGTATTAGTACCCATCGATTTTTCAGATTATTCTAAAAGCTCTCTGAAATATGCAGTTAATTTTGCAAAGCATTTTAATGCTTCTTTAATTCTCGTGTATGTTATAGAACCGGTTATTTATCCGCCTGATTTTAGTATGGGGCAGATTGCTATTCCAACTCCGGGACTTGAAATGGATAAACGAGCAGTCGAAGAACTTGATAAACTTGCTGAACAAGAAATTCCTTCAAGCTTACCGGTTAAAAAGATAATAAAAACAGGCAAGCCTTTTGTTGAAATAATTGAAACTGCTGCTGAAGAAGATGTTGATTTAATAATCATAGCAACACATGGGCATTCCGGAGTTGAGCATATTTTATTTGGAAGCACTGCCGAGAAAGTTGTAAGAAAAGCTCCCTGTCCTGTTTTGACTTTAAGAGAACCTGCAAAAGGATTTCAGTTTAAAGAAGAGATGAAGAAGTAAAGATTGACTTTGAGATTTGGGGCTGTAAGACTTTGGGACTCTGAGACTCTGAGACTTTGAGAAATTGAGCACTAGGTGAGGCAGCTGAAACACAAACCTGGTTGGAATTTTCTGTAAACTGCGGTTACGTCAATAATGATGATTATAATTTTTTGATGAATGAATATGAAAATATTTTAGGAAAATTAGTTACAATGTCAAACCAACCTGAAAAATGGTCTATCTAATTTTAATTAAACTTTAGGAGTTTCATAATCTCCTAATCCCAAATTCTCAAAGTCGCACAGTCTCAAAGTCTCCTCTTCTAATTCTTCCTGTCAATTACGAATTCAACGAGTGCTTCCAAAGCCAATTTACCTTGAGAATCCGGAAAAATTTTTAATGCTTCTATTGCTTTAGACGAATAAGAATGAGCTTTATCAAGAGCATAATCAATTCCTTTATTCCTGCGGACAAAATCTATAATCTCATTAACACTTTCCTTGCTATGTCCATTCTTAATCATCTTCCTTAGTTTTGAAGCTTCCCCGTTTGAAACCTGGTTTAGTGAATAAATTAATGGAAGAGTAATTTTCTTTTCTTTAATATCTCCACCGACCGGCTTACCAATCAGTTTTGTTTTCCCTTCATAATCAAGAATATCATCTCTTATCTGAAATGCAATACCTATTGATTCACCAAACTGCTTCATTGCATTATGATATTCAGGTTTATCTGATGAACTTAAAGCGCCGATCTGGCAGCAGGTTTCAAGTAAAGATGCTGTTTTATCAGAAATAATTTTGAAATATGTTTCTTCATCAATATCAAGTTTTCTTGTTTTTTGAATTTGAAGAAGTTCACCTTCGGACATTCTCTTGACTGTATTAGTAATTACTCCAAGGAAATCATAATCTTTACCTTCAACAGCAATCATCAATCCACGTGAAAGAAGATAATCTCCCATTAAAACTGCTGCTTTATTCTTAAAGATTTTATTTACAGACCAAATACCTCTTCTCTTATCAGCATTATCCACAACATCATCGTGCACTAACGTAGCAGTATGAAGCAGCTCAACAAGAACAGCTCCTCTGTATGTTCTTTCATTTACTTCTCCGGTTACTTTTGCAGAAAGAAGAACCAACAGCGGACGTATCTTTTTTCCTTTTTGTCTTATGATATATCGGGCAATCAAATCAACAAGACCAACTTTGGATTTCATTGATGATTTGAAAATCTCATTGAACTTATCAAGTTCGGTTTTTATAGGTTTACTTATTTCGGAAAGATCTCTGCTATTCAATTTTTCTCTGGGATAGTTTTGAAATCAATATACTTATTTCATATAATACAACCAATGGAACTGCCAGCACGATTTGTGAAACAGGATCAGCACCCGGGGTTAAGAAGGCAGCAAGTACGAGAATAATTACTATAGCGTGTCTGCGATATTTTTTCATGAATGAAGGTGTTAAAATTCCCAGCTTTGTTAAGAAGAAAGAGATCATTGGAAGTTCAAATATAAATCCCGATGCAAGCATTACACTTATGATTATAGACATATATTCATCAATAGCAAACTGGTTTACAATCGCTTCAGACCCAAACTGTGCAGCAAATTTGAGTGATAAAGGAAGCATTACAAAATAAGCAAATACAATTCCCGTAAGAAAACAGAATGAAGAAAAAATAACAATCCAGGCAATATATTTTCTTTCATTTTTTCTTAAAGCAGGAGCAATAAATTTCCAGAACTGCCAGAAAATATTTGGGAGACTTAGAACTATTCCCCCCATTATTGCAACTTGTACATAAAGGAATAATTGTCCAAAAGGTCTCAGGTTCTGGAGTTTTGCTCCTGAATCTCTTGCAGGTTTTAATAAGATAACATCAACGAGAAAATCAATAAAAATCCAGCAGATTATTGCACCTGCAACCAACCCAATAATTGCATAAATAATTCTCCATCTCAGTTCCTCGAGATGCTCAAGGAAAGTCATTTCTTTTTCAAAATATTCTTCTTCGGCAGGTTCTGTTGCCAATGCTTTACCCATTTAACTCTGCATATAGTGGAAATCCTAAACAAAGCTGTTTTACATCTTCCATAATTTTTTGGAGTTTGGATTCATCTTCAAAATTATTTATTGCATCATTAATAAATCCGGCTATCATCTGCATTTCATTCTCTTTCATACCTCTTGTTGTAACAGCAGGTGTACCAACCCTTATTCCACTCGTAACAAAAGGAGACCTCTGGTCGAATGGGACCATATTTTTATTCACGGTTATCCCGGCTTTCTCCAAAGAATTTTCTGCCTGCTTTCCCGTTATATTTTTATTTGAAAGATCAATTAAAAGAAGATGGTTATCCGTTCCTCCGGAAATAATATCAAAATTATATTCATTTAACTTGGAAGAAAGAGCTTTAGCATTTTTAATTACTTGTTCTGCATAGTCTTTAAATGAATCCTGAAGAGCTTCACCAAAAGCAACGGCTTTTGCCATAATGATATGCATCAATGGACCACCCTGAATTCCCGGCATAACCTCACTATCAAGAAGTTCAGACATCATTTTAACTCTATCTCCTTTGGGAGTCTTAATGCCAAAAGGATTTTCTTTGTCTTTACTCATCAGGATGATTCCTCCTCTTGGTCCTCTTAATGTTTTATGAGTTGTTGATGTAACAACATCACAATATTTTAATGGGTTATTGAGCAATCCTTTAGCAATTAATCCGGCAGGATGAGCCATATCGCAAACTAAAAAAGCACCGACAGAATCAGCTATTTGTCTGAACTTTGCATAATCCCATTCTCTCGGATATGCACTTGCACCCGTTATTATTAATTTAGGTTTTTCTTTTTTAGCTAAATCTTCTATCAGATTGTAATCTAAAGTTTTAGTTTCTTTATTTAAAATATAACCTACTGCTTGGTACAATTGTCCTGAGAAATTAACAGGAGAACCGTGAGTCAAATGTCCACCATGGGCAAGACTTAATCCTAGAAATTTGTCTCCGGGTTTCA
>MHAF01000041.1 GCA_001802865.1 Ignavibacteria bacterium RBG_16_34_14 | reverse complement strand
AGCACTTGAACTTGTTTTAAAAGCAAAAACTGAAGGGAGAGCATTTTCTGTTGGACTGATTGGCAATGCAGGAGAAATTCTTCCTCAAATTATTAAAAGAAATATTATTCCTGATGTTGTTACCGATCAGACTTCTGCTCACGATACTCTTAATGGTTATATACCAATGGGAATGAATTTTCAGAAAGCACTCACATTAAGAAAAGAAAATCCAAATGAATATATCAGGCTGGCTAAAAAAACTATTGTACAGCATGTTAAAGCCATGCTGGAATTTCAAAAGAAAGGTTCAATAGTTTTTGATTACGGAAATAATATTAGAGGCGAAGCAAAAGATAATGGTGTTTCAAATGCTTTTGATATCCCCGGTTTTGTTCCTGAATTCATAAGACCATTATTCTGCGATGGCAAAGGTCCATTCAGATGGGCAGCTTTATCGGGCAATCCTGAAGATATTTATATAACAGATAAAACCGTTAAAGAAACCTTTCCTGAAAACAAATCTTTGTGTAATTGGATAGATCTTGCTCAAAAGAAAGTTCACTTCCAGGGATTACCTGCAAGAATCTGCTGGCTTGGTTATGGTGAAAGAGCAAAGATGGGCAAAATATTTAATGATCTTGTTGCATCAGGAAAAGTAAGCGCACCAATTGTAATCGGAAGAGATCATCTTGATTGCGGTTCAGTTGCTTCTCCAAACCGCGAAACTGAAAATATGAAAGATGGAAGCGATGCAATTGCAGACTGGCCTATTCTCAATGCTTTACTAAATGCGATTGGTGGTGCGAGTTGGGTTTCGGTTCATCATGGCGGCGGAGTCGGAATAGGAAAATCCATCCATGCAGGTATGGTTATAGTTGCCGATGGAACAAAAGAAGCAGAAAATAGACTTGAAAGAGTTCTAACTTATGATCCCGGAATGGGAATAGTCAGGCATGCAGATGCTGGTTATGAAAGAGCAATACAAAATGCTGAGAAATGGAATGTTAAAATTCCAATCTTGAAATAGTGGCTACATTGTCATTGAGAGGAACGAAGTTACGAAGTAATCTAAAGTACGACTGAGATATTTCAAACTAATCTAAATTCGTAATGATCAACAAAAAGTATCATTCAGTACATTTCTTGTTTGAGCGGGAAGTATATGGATTTTTTCTGATAATTAGATTCCCCATTCCGCAGGAATAACAAAACAAAATGAATACATCTATATTTTATATAACAACTATTCATTTCCTCTTCACAATGAATTTTTCATTAGCCCAAACTGAAGATCAAATTAACAAAAAAGAATGTACATACAACGGCTTCACACTTCACGGTAAAATCCAGTTTGTTGAATCATTCCCAGACATTACCATAAAAGTTGAAGAATCATTCCCTGATATTGAAGTAAAAATAGTTGATTCATTTCCGGATGAATGCGGTGAGTGGCAGATAGTTGATTCGTTTCCAGACTTAAAAGTGAAAATAGTGGAATCGTTTCCTGATATTAAAATAAAATTTGTAGAATCATTTCCTGGAATACCTTGAACAAAATTTTAGGTAAATATTATAACTCATCCTCTACCCTTCTCTTAAAAAGAGAAGATTCCAGAAAACTTTAAAACAAAGAGGTAATTATGAAAGTTAAAGTATTAGTTGCCGATAAATTTTCTGAAAAACATATTCAGCAGTTAAAAGATATGGATCTTGAAGTTGTTTATTCACCAAAACTTGGTGAGAAAGATCTTCCTGAAGCAGCAAAGGATGCTGATATTTTAGTTGTGCGTTCAACAATTGTTAATGCAGAGACAATAAATTCAAGCAATAAACTAAATCTTATTGTAAGAGCAGGTGCAGGTGTAAATAATATTAATATACAGGCTGCAAACCAGAAGGGAGTTTATGTTGCTAATTGTCCCGGGATGAATTCTGTTGCGGTTGCCGAACTCACAATAGGACATATGATTTCATTAGATAGAAGGATACCTGATAATGTGATTGATTTCAGAAATGGCAAATGGAATAAAGCGGAGTATTCTAAGGCAGAAGGACTGATGGGAAAAAATTTAGGAATAATCGGAGTTGGAAATATTGGCAAAGAAGTCGCAAAGAGAGCTCTTGCATTCGGAATGAATGTTTATGGAAAAGATATCTCAAGAATTGAGGGAGTAATGATAAAAGACTTTTCAGAGATGGATCAGATACTGCCAATGTGTGATATTATTACAATCCACCTTCCGGCAACCTCCGACACAAAAGGGTTGTTCAATAAGAAAATGTTCAGCTATATGAAGCCAAATGCTTTGTTGATTAATACTTCACGAGCAGATGTTATTGATGAAGATGCACTTCTTGAAGCAATTAAAGAAAAAAATATCCGTGTTGCCGTTGATGTATTCAATGGAGAGCCCGAAGGAAAATCGGGTGAAGTGAAATCCAAATTGCAAAATAATCCTAATATTTATGTTACTCATCATATTGGAGCTTCTACTGAACAGGCACAGAATGCTGTAGCAGACGAAACCATTCGTATAATTAAAGATTTTGTTAACAGTGGAATTATTGCTCATTGGGTAAACAGGGCTAAGGTAACAGGTGCACATTACCAGTTGGTTGTTAAGCATTATGATAAGCCAGGAGTTCTTGCATCCATTCTTGCAGTAATAAGAGATGGAAACATTAATATTGAAGAGATTGAGAATATAATTTTTGAAGGCGGAGTAGTTGCCTGCTGCACAATGAAATTAAAATCTCCTGCAACTGCTGATATGCTTAAGCAGATGAATGAAAATAAAAATGTGCTGAGTGTTTCGCACGTGGCTATTTAAAGCCCCTCTAAATCTCCCCCAAAGTGGGAGAATTTCGGAAATATAAACAGCTCCTCAGGGTTGGGGTGAGGTTTTCAAATAAATTTCACTTCCACAATATCATTAACCATTCCGTGGAAGTAAGGTAATCTTAAAATCTGATTTATCCCTTCCCTATCCTGTTCATCAAGTTTGAAAACTAAAGATGAAATGTTTGTTTTAATATATTCTTCAGAAGCTGCAGAAATATTCTTATCAAACCTTCCTTCTTCAACCTTATCATAGAATAGAGTTTCAACTCTAACAAGATTTTTTATGAAACTTTCCAGGGTTTCTTTACTGCCGGATGCAAAAACATAATTCACAAAAGGAAGTGATAAAGCATCAACCATAATTTCTGAAAAGCTTATTCCTTTTAAAAATCTTTCATTGTTAAAATTTTCATCTCCAATTAATAAAAGGTTTTTCTCACCAGCTTTGCTGAGATTTGTAACTATTTCAATTTCTAAATCACTTCCATACATTTCTTTAAAAACAATTTTTGAAAGTATAACTTCCACCGAAGAAACATCGCCTGATAAACCTATTTTAGTTACAGATTTCTCTTCGGTAAAATAATAGATGTAAGAATTGCAAAGAGATCCTTCAAATGAAATCCCGTAATTACCTGAAACAAATAATTCTTTATGCTTAAGCAAATCCATCACAGAAATTAATCCAATTGATGAATTATCACTTTCAATGTTTTGCGTTATTTGAGATGATGGAAGGAAAGAAACTTTTGATTTTAAATCATCAGGGAAACAGGAAGATAAAATCCTTGTGAAAACGTTATTAGGAAGGAATATACTCATAGGGTATAAAGGAATATGGTATAAGGTATAGGTTTTGTTATACCTTATACCTTTATACCTTATACCTAAAACTACTCTTTCGCTTTAATACGTGCAGCTTTACCTGAAAGGTTTCTAAGGTAATAAAGCTTAGCTCTTCTTATCTGACCTTTCTTCAGTATTTCAACCTTTGCAATCTTTGGTGAGTAAAGAGGAAAAATTCTTTCGACACCAACACCACTTGCAATTTTCCTGACAGTAAAAGTTCTGTTAACTCCATTTCCCCTTACACTTATCACATCACCTTCAAAAGGTTGAATTCTTTCTTTATCACCTTCAATAACACGCACGTGCACTTTGATATGATCTCCGGGATTAAATACAGGGATATCTGTTTTCATTTGATCCGGTACAATTTTATTAATGTCTATCATCATTTTCTCCATTAATTATTAAACTCTTTCCATTTATTTGTTAAAATTTCAGATTGTTCTTCTTTCCATTTTCTTATCTCTTTATCATTTCCCGATAAAAGTACTTCAGGAACTTTCATACCTTTATATTCTGAAGGACGTGTGAAGTTCGGTGCTTTTATCATTTCACCATCCTGAAATGAATCATTAAGAGCAGATTCACTGTCATTAAGAACACCGGGAATTAAACGAACAACTGCGTCAATCATAAGTAACGCAGGAAGTTCTCCACCGGTAACAATAAAATTCCCAATTGAATATTCATCTGTTGCAAATCTCTGGCGGACCCTGTCATCTATATCTTTATAATGACCTGTTATAAAGATCAGGTTTTTTAGAAGAGAGAGTTTATTAGCTTCTTTCTGGTTAAAAATTTTTCCACCCGGAGATGTGAAAATAATTTTTTCGTAAGCCCTCTCTGCTGATAACTTTTCAATACATTCAAAGAACGGTTCAGGTTTTAAAACCATTCCAGCTCCACCGCCGAATGGCTTATCATCTATTTGCTTATGTTTATCATGTGCATAATCCCTGAGATTATGAATATGAATACTTACTTTACCTTTATCCTGTGCTCTTTTAATTATGCTGGTTTTAAGAGGGCTAACAAGTAAATCAGGTACAGCAGAAATTATATCAATCCTCATCGGTGTCATATAAATCCTCTCCCGGTTTTAACAGCACTATTTTTTTATGAGGATCAAAACTTTCAACATAATCGTAAATAGCAGGGATCAAAATTTCTATTCCGTTTTTATCTTGAATAACATAAACATCATTTGCAGGTAAAGATATAACATCTTTAATCTTTCCTACTTCAACATTATTTCTAAGAACTATACTTCCGATAAGATCGTGAATATAATATTGATCTCGGGGAAGTTTTAATAAATCCTCTTTATTAATAAAAATTTCTTTTCCTATAAGTATCTCGATATCTTTCTCATTATCAAAATTCTTTAGCTTAATCTGATATTTGTCTTTAGAACTTTTAACTTTATCAATTATAAATTCTTTTTTATCATCAAAAAAATCTATATAAACTTTTTTAAGATTGGACAGATGTTCTGGAAAATCTGTGAACAAAGTAATACTTACAAAACCTTCGTTTCCGGAAGTTGAAATAATTTTAGCTATCAGATAATAATCATTCACTTGAGCCATAGGCTCATCCCGCTTTGCGGGAAAAAAATAATCAAATACTCAATCAAGAATTTCCAGGATTGCTCTCTTCCCTTCTTTAGCTGCAATTGCTGTAAGCAAGGTTCTCATTGCCTGAGCAGTTTTACCCTGCTTGCCAATAACTTTTCCAACATCATCAGCCTGAACTTTTAGTGAAAGGATGACTTTCCTATCTTCAGGTGTCTTCTCTTCTACTTCCACGCCGTCAGGATTGTCAACAAGGTGTTTAGCGATGAATTCAATGAACTCTTTCATAGAAGAAACCTCCTATATAAAGCCGGGGAGCTATATTATAAAATGTACAGAAATCCTGATAATCTGATTATTCTTTGTTAGCCGGATTTTCTTCAGAAGCAGCGCCCGTTACTTCTGCTGTACTTTGTTCATTACTTTCTTTAGAAACTTCACTCTT
>MHAF01000040.1 GCA_001802865.1 Ignavibacteria bacterium RBG_16_34_14 | reverse complement strand
TCAACCTTGGAATAATTGAAGATATTTCGGGTAATGTTCCTAAAGCTCGTGAATATTTTAATAAAGCGATCAGCATTACATCATCTATAAAGGATTATGAAAATCTTGCGACTGCCTATTCTGAACTCGGAGTATCTTATACATTTACCAATGAACTTATTGAAGCAAAAGATAATTATCTAAAATGCCTCGAACTTTTTGAGAAGATGAATAACCGCAGCAGGTTATCTCTTCTTCAAAATAACCTTGGTAAAATTTTTATGAGCCTTTTTGATTATGAATCTGCACTTGAGTATTACGAAAAAGGCCTTGAGTTTGCAGGTGACAACAAAAGATCTCAGGCTCTTAATCTTACAGGTATTGCTGATGTTTATGCAAACCTTTCCAATTATACCAAAGCAATTCAGTACTATCGGAAAGCACAGGAAATATCTTCTGAAATAAAGGAGATTTCTTTAAATGCTGAAATCAATTCCGGGCTTGGGATGTTAAACTTCAACCTCCACAGATTCAATAATGCAATTCAATATTTTTCTTCAGCAAAAGAATTTTCGGAACAAGCAGGCAATCCATATCTCTTAGCTGATATGAATCATAAAATTGCTCTCTCATATTTTGAACTAGACAGTTTAAATATATCTGAAAATTATTTTTATGAAGCATTGGAATTATCAAAGAAAAATTCTATCCCATATTATGAATCATTGGTTTCTATTGACCTTGCTGCTTTGCTAAAAGAAAAGAAAGATTATAAAACAGCTTTAGAAAATATTTATTTATCCGAAAGAATTGCCAAAGAAAATGCTTTTGATTATTTAGCCGCAAGAGCAAAAGTAGTTGAAGGAGAAATTGAAGAAGCGCTGGGTAATTTTAAAAAAGCAGAGGATTCATTTAAAGAGACTCTTGAAATAGCTCACCGGTTAAATGAATTTAAACTCCAGATTGAAGCCAATTATTCTCTTGCTAAACTTTATGATAAACATGGTTTTACTGAAGCAGCGGAATCATACTATAAATCTGCAACAGGATTAATTGAAGATATTTCCCGCCCTCTTTTTGAAGAGAATGAAGTTCAGATTTCATATTTCTCTTCTCAAAAAGAAGTTTATAATTCTTTTGCATCCTTTTACCTGAAGAAAAATAAATTTAAAGAAGCTTTTGAGTTAATTGATAAATCCCGTTCAAGAAATATGGTTCAGAACCTTAGCAACCTTAAGCTGCAGGTTTTGCTTAACGATAAATCTACGCTGAACAAAATTTATGAATTTGAATGGATCATACATTCAGGAATATATAGTGAAGATAAAGTTAAACGCGTAAAAGCAGAATATTCATTACTCAAAGATAACCTGATCTCTGAAAGTCCTCAGCTTGAAGAATATCTCAACAAGAAGAATCATTTTTCTGTTTCAGATATTCAGGATAATTTAAATGATGGGGAGAATTTCCTCTCCTTTTTTTTAACTGAAGAAAAAACTTTCGCCTTTCTGGTGACAAAAGATAATTTTAAACTTTTCGAAATTAATTCTGGAAAAGAGGAGATATTAAAACTTAGAAATAATATATCGCCATATTTCAATAGTGATAATAAAAATCAAAGTGCATTTTATAACCAGGATTTATTTTCATTTAATGCAAGAGCAGCTTACGAGTTTTACAACATTGTTCTGAAAAATATATTTTCCGGAATTTCCAAAGGTGATAAAATAATAGTTTCGCAGTCAGGCGAACTAGTTTCCCTGCCTTTTGATTTTCTTATTGCATCATTTGACGAAAACCAAAGTTCATATAATTATTCTGATAAGGATTATCTTATTTATCATTATAGTTTTTCATATACTCCATCTGCGTCAGTTTTTGTTCATCAAAAAAAGAATAATCTTAAGACAAATGATAAAATTTTAATTGCTGGTAATCCTGAAATAAACAGCAGCAACAATCAATTTGCAGAAAGAAGAGGATTGCTCGAAGAGTCCGGGGGGTTGCCAAGAAGTGTTGCTTTACTACCTTTACAATATTCTGGAGAAGAAATAACACAAGTTAGCAATCTTATTAATGCCGACCGGGTTTTAACCAACAATGAAGCTACTGAAACAGGTTTTAAAGAGAACGCCGAACTCTCAAAGATAATTCATCTTTCGACTCATTCTTTTCTGTTTAACAAACAGCCTGTTATTTTCTTTTCAAATAATAATGATTCAAAAAACGATGGTTTTCTGGAAGCTGGAGAAATTGTTCAATTACAGCTTAACAGTGATCTGGTTGTATTAAGCTCATGCAATTCCGGTTTGGGTAATGTTGATGCATCCGAAGGAATTATTGGAATGACAAAAGCTTTTTTTGAAGCAGGAACTAAAAGTGTTGTTGTTTCTTTGTGGGAAGTAAATGATAAGTACACATCAAAGCTGATGACTCTTCTTTATAAAAAGCTAAGCGAAGGATATGATAAAGATGAGGCAATGAGACTGGCTAAAATAGATTTTATAAAAAGTTATTCTGCAAATCCATATTTCTGGAGTGCTTTTATTTTAAGCGGGAATACAGATAAGATTGAACTAAAGTCGAAACTTGATATCTATCCTTATGCTGCAGGACTGTCTTTAATTATTATCGTTGCAGTAATACTTCTGGTTAAAAGAAGATCTAGAACAGCTCTCAATCAATAACCTCTCATTAAAACTTTTTCAAGATCCGATTTAACCATGAGCTTAACAAGATCATTAAATTTAGTTTCAGCTTTCCAGCCAAGAAGCTTTTCAGCTTTTGAAGCATCCCCAATTAATAAATCAACTTCTGTTGGCCTGTAATAATTAGGGTCAACAGCTAAGACAGTAGTTCCAACTTTCAACTTTTCATTCAACTTAAACCTTGATTTATCGTAAACATCTTTACCAATAAGGTTCTTTGCAATATCCCAATTAATACTTTTTATTTTTGCTGTCTCCTTTTCTTCCTTGCCTTCCCACTTAATATCAATTCCTATTTCCTTAAATGACAATTCTGTAAACTCTCTAACCGTTCTTGTTTCACCGGTTGCAAGAACAAAATCTTCGGGTTTATCGTATTGAAGAATCGTCCACATACCAAGACAATATTCGGGTGCAAAGCCCCAGTCTCTTTTAGCATCAAGATTTCCTAATAAAAGGAGATCCTGTAAACCCGCTGCAATTCTTGTAACTGCACGGGTTATTTTTCTTGAGACAAAAGTTTCACCTCTTCTTGGAGATTCATGATTAAACAGAATTCCGTTTGATGCAAAAATATTATAAGCCTCACGGTAATTAACAATTATCCAGTAACCATAAAGTTTTGCCACTCCATAAGGGGAGCGGGGATAAAAAGGAGTCTTTTCGTTTTGCGGAACTTCCTGAACTTTTCCAAACAACTCGCTTGTTGAAGCCTGGTAAAACTTTACCTTTCTCAATCCAACTTCTCTTATGGCATCAAGAAAGCGGAGTGTACCAAGAGCATCAACCTGTGCTGTATAATCGGGAACTTCAAAAGAAACTTTAACATGACTCTGTGCAGCAAGGTTATAAATTTCATCCGGTTCAATTTTTTCCAGAAGCCTGTTGAGATTGCTTGTATCCACAAGATCTCCATAATGCAGGAACATTTTTTTATTCAATATCTTTTTATCATTATAAAGATGATCAATCCTTCCTGTATTAAAAGAACTGCTTTTGCGAATTATTCCATGAACTTCATAACCCTTTTCAAGAAGAATTTCAGTTAAGTAACTTCCATCCTGTCCGGTAATGCCGGTTATAAGTGCTTTCATAATTAAAAATTATAAATTATAAATTAAAAAATGAAATTATAATTTACTGCAGATTGAACCTAAAATATTCTTGAGTTCAGCAGATTCTTGCTGTAATCTAACTGCCTCTATTTGATTACCAAATTTAGTAGCAATACAAATTCTCATCCAATAATTAGATTCTCTCATTTCTCTCAAAGAGATTTTCATTTTATTTGTGAAGTCTGCTCTAAGAAGAAGCAGCCTGAGCTTCATCATAATTTGCTCCTGAGGATGTAGAACATTTGGCAAGCTGGTATCTTATAATATTAGCTTCTGGAAGTTTAGGAAATGTGCCTAAAAACTTTATTGAATCAACTGCAAAATTGAATAATCTATCTCCTAATCCTGAATCCACTATTCATTCACTTTATAATTTTTAATTTATAATTTTTAATTGAGTTTACATACCATTTATACGTTAATTCTATGCCTTCCCTCAGCTCCGTTTTATATTTCCATCCCAGTTTATTTATTCTTGAAACATCAAGTAATTTTCTCGGAGTGCCATCAGGTTTGGACGCATCATATTCAATTTCGCCTTTAAAACCAACAACATCTGAGATGAGCGAAGCAAGTTCTAATATTGTAAGATCTTTACCTGTACCGATATTCAAATGAGTTATTTCTTTTTTATAAAGATCTTTTGCATCAACCTTCTCTATTAGAAAAAGAATCGCTTCAGCAAGGTCGTCAACGTAAAGAAATTCTCTTAATGGTTTACCCGTTCCCCAAAGAGTTACCTTACTTTTTCTTTTGCTTTTTGCTTCATGAAATTTATTTATTAATGCAGGAAGTACATGAGAAGTTTTAAGATCAAAATTATCATTTATACCATATAAATTTGTAGGCATAACTGAATAGAAGTTACATCCATACTGCTTATAATAATTTTCACACATTTTAATGCCGGCAATTTTAGCAATTGCATATGGTTCATTTGTGTATTCAAGATAGCCGGAGAGTAGGTATTCCTCCTTAAGAGGCTGTGGTGCAAGTTTTGGATAAATACATGAACTTCCGAGGAAAATTAATTTTTCAGCGTTTACTTTATAAGAAGAATGAATAACATTTGTCTGTATCATCAGGTTATCGTAAAGGAACTCTGCACGGTAAGCATTATTAGCAAGAATACCTCCAACTTTAGCAGCAGCAACAATAACCACCTTAGGTTTTTCTTTAAGAAAAAATTTTTCAACATCTTCCTGCTTTCTTAAATCAAGCTCTTTATATGATTTGAGCAGAAGATTTTTATAACCTTTTCTCTCCAATTGTCTGCGAATAGCAGAGCCGACCATACCATCATGTCCGGCAATGTATATTTTTTTATTAACCATACTGGAAATTACATACCATAATAAATAGAAAAATAAAATTCCGTTAAATCAGTATCCATAAAACTTTTATCACTTTGCTCTGCAGAAGTTTTCATATACTGGAATTCTCCTTTAACGAAAAGCTCATGAATGAATTCATAACTTGCAGACAAGCCTAAATAAGTATAGTCGGTGTCTAAACCAAATAAAAAAGGCGGCTGAGGTCGCTGATGCTGCTGCTGATCACCGGTTCCTGCTTCGCCTTTGCGAATATACTGTCCCCATAGTGTTGTCTGCAAACCTCTTATAAATCTGTAGTTTAAAGAAGCATATATTTGATCTGCATTACTACCCATCCAATGTCCTAAAGTATATGATGCACTTTCATAAGTTGTTGTAGGAATAAAATGAACATATACAAAAGGATAGATTTTTGTATACTCAAGTGTAAGTTTTAAATTGTTAATAGGTAAATCAACAACGGAACTGCCAAGTGAGAAACCAAATTGATTTCTTTGTTTGGCTGCATCGAACAAACCATTAAGTGTTACTTCATCAATAAATAAAGTTCCGTATAAGTGTGTATTCTTTAAATGATTTCTTGAACTTACCGAAGCAAACAACTGTGCATTT
>MHAF01000039.1 GCA_001802865.1 Ignavibacteria bacterium RBG_16_34_14 | reverse complement strand
TGTTAAGGCATGTATCCAGAACGCAATCGCTGCAAGCACGCCAAGAAATAGGCTAATCTTTGATACAGGCTTCCAAGAGATTTCCATAATAGAAAGTATATCAACTGCAATAAATACAGTCAACTTTTTGAGCTTTTTGCTTGACTATCTCACCTTTAATTTTTATAATCTATCATAATGTTAAAATAAATCTTAAAGACTATTGCTAACCTGAAAAAGCACGGCATATCTTTTAAAGAAAAATATATGAAAATGGCTGAGCACGAAGTAATGCGAAAAGAATATAGGCGAGAAGATTTGAGCACGCAACTTAGGGGTGGCGATGCTATTTATCCACCTAAAAAAAAGAATAGCAGGTGGCTGATAACCACTCCATTTTTACTGCTTACCAATAATCAATTTATGATTTACAGAAGTACATCTTACGATTTACAAGACGGCTCCGCGTCTCTATTTTATATCATCCTTATTAAGGATTGGTTATAGAAAACTTTATAAATATTTTAATTGCCTCACCTTTCCATTTTTACAGAAAAAAACTTGACAGTATCTGGTTAGGGGGTCTACAATTAAATTAATAGATGAGGAAGAGTAAGTGATGAATAAGTTCACTGAATTTCTGGCGATGGTTTCTACTGAATTTCATAGATACTTAATGGAAAATGAGGAATTTGCAGACAAAATTCCAAGGAATGCGCTGGTTATATTTCAGATTGAAGGAGAAGAAGAGTTTAATAACTGGCATAAAAAAACATCTTTAAAAAATAGAGAACCAGAACAGCCTGTAATATATATATATGTTAAAAAATGGAGGAGCCATTCCTCAATTGAAGAGATAAGCCTTGCAGGCGCAGCATAAGCCTTAAAAGCAGGGCAAAAAAATCTCACCGCACCAAAGCCCGCAAAAGCTTTACTGCCATGCGTAGATTATCTTCGTCCAGTTCTTTTAAAAATTTATTCGTAGTCTCCCTTAGCTCTTTAAGACCGGCCTCATGGCCAAAATCAAAAATCTCCCACATCTCTACTTCTAATGCATCGGCAAACTTGATAAGCATATCAAGGGTAGGATTTTCTTTACCACGCTCAATATTACTAAGGTATTTTGCATTTATGTCAAATTTGGGCAAATTCCAATTATGAATGCATTGATAAGCAAATAATTTTATTCTATTTTTCTAACAATTATTGTATTATTAGTTTTAAAACATTTCCTAAAAAAGAGGTAAAAATTATGAATTTATATTCATCCACGGCAACCAAACCGCATACCACTGCTGATACAATGATTTTTTATTATCTTGGTAATGGTTCTTTGAATGTAAAAAACCTTATTTTGCAAACCGAAGAGTTGTGGGCAACACCAGTAAACATTCTTGAGCTTTTATCTGATATAAATTCTGGTAATTGGGTAAATAGGAAAAATGCCGCAAGAGCTATTCTTGACTATGCCGTAATCGCTCCCGACCCCAATGAGCACTTTGAAAGTCTCGTGAAAGGATGTAAGCCAGTTATGACGGACATATATAAAAAATTATGTACTGCACTGGCAGAATCAGCATCTTTGGCTTATCTTAAGGAAACTATAGATATTGTATCATCAGCAAAAGAAAAACAGAAATACTATGGGAACTTTGAGAGCAAGATTATTTCTATTTGTGACAGGTTTATTCCATGCTATGCCAAAAAGATTAGAAGGGGGAAAAAGCCTCCGGTAATGATGAAAGAACAACAGAAAAATTTTTGGCAAGTTGCTTCAAGTCAATCCTTATTGGAAATATACATAGACGACATGCTTAAAGCTGAAGAGAAAAAGCGCGCAATTCAATTCTTTTCTGATTATATCGGCATCTATCGTGGATATATTATGAGGCTATTAACTGAGCAACTAAAACCTCATATAAATGACTGGGGAGACCTTGAGCTATTCAAGTATCTTCAACCGGGTTCCACTGTTGCTACTGCGGAAGAAAGATGGAGAAAGATTGCCGAAAAGGCTGGTATTGCTCTTAAGGTGCGATGGGTTAAGCCGAAAAATCAGAGTGCTATCTATAATGCCATATGACGGGCTATTTAAATTATTACATTACATCTATGTAAGAAAGGGAATTATGAGAGTTACAGCATTTATTGGTGCGGGGGCTTGTATTGATATAGATGGCCCATCCACGGCTTGCATTACAAAGAAAGTTCGGTCTGTGCAACAGGAAATATTTGTTCCGCCCCTCAAACAGACAATTACAAAACCATTTATCGAGGCTGTAGCGCTGCATTTAGAAACATTTTGGCGAGACGAACCCAATTTTGAAGATATTTTTCATGCTATAGAAATGCTTGATTCTTGTCGAGTCGGTTGGGATATAACTGCGGCAAAACAGTTTAGACCAGCGCTCTCGGCATTTGTTGGAACGACTGATAAAAGTTATTTTAATGTGGACATGCTGATAGTAGCCAAGAAAGACCTAATAAGTACCGTTGCAAAACAGGTTGCTGCGCATGATAGTGCTTTTAATCCCAATAGCAGTAAACATTATTGGTATTCTGCCTTTTGGAGGCAGGCAACAAAAAGACCTCCTTGGGATATAGTAACTACCAACTATGATATGTGCATTGAGAAGTCACTTGACGGTCATATCGAGTATGAGGATGGATTTGAAAATTTAGAAGATGGTGTATATAGCTTTCGACCAAGGAATATCCTTAATTCTAATAAAACAAAGATAATGCATTTACATGGAAGTATCTACTACGGATATCCAAAATTCACAGACCCAAATAGATATATTTATGAATACGACCATGAGGACCTTTATAAGTTTAATTCCTATGCTAACGCACAAAAAACATGGTTCAATATGTCGCATCGCAACTCTCAAGCAGGAGAAAAAACAATTGCGGGTCCAATTATAACAGGTCTCAGGAAAACGGATAAATTACTTCCTTATCCATATAATACGTATAATGCTTGCTTTGCCAAATCTTTAATGGAGAATAGCAGGCTCCTTATCGCAGGCTACTCGTTTGGCGACCTTCATTTTAACAGCTGGTTAGGGAAGATGGCAAATATTCACGGCAATAATCGTAGGATTATTGTCATTTCATATTTAGACGATCCAAATAGGTGGCATCCTGTCCCCTCCGTGATGGGGTGGTCGACTCCGATGTATGAATTTATGGCAAAGGTTTTTAAGGATAATCGCCCATTCAAATCATATGTTTTTGAAAACCCTGTAATTTCCGCCGATGGAAATGTTCAGCTTTATCTCAGAGGCCTCAGAGATGCATTAGAAAATCATGGAGAAGAAATTATTGATTTTTTGAGTAGCTGAACTGAATGATTACTGGAACAAGAAGAAGCTGGTAGATGCCAAATCACTTGCAGAGGACTTAATATCTTTATTTGATTGTTTTTCTTTCCAGAATCTTAACGGCTATATCGTGAATAAATCTTATATCTTCGGGGGGTTTGGTTTTTAAATAATTTTGAAAGGACTCTATGGCTTTGTCTTGGTCACTCATTTGTTTTGGTTTAACTTCACCTAAAAGCTCTGACACTGTTATTTTGAGTCCTTCTGCAATTCTGCGTAAAGTCTCAACCGTTGGTGTGGAAACACCACGCTCAATCTTGCCAATACTATCCTCACTCAGGTTTACAAGTTCTGCAAACTGGGTCTGAGTTATCTTCATAGCCAGTCTTAGATCTCTTATATTTTTAGCAATATCTTTCGGCATTTATATGCCCCCTATTTTAAAAACATTGTAAAAGAATTATATTATTATTAACAGGGATAGATGGGCGGAAGGCAGCTTGACAGATAGACGGATTATGTTATAATCACTTATAGGAGTATGATATCGAAATGAATAAAAAAGGTAATGATAGTCCATCATTGGAAATAAGGGTTGCAGATTTTGAGGGAAAAATTACTAAACTACATGATAGAGTAACAGCCAAAAAACTTTTTCAACAAGATGCGGAAGGCATACGAAGACGGTTTATAGAAGGGAAAAAAGTTGGCACAGCACTGTATGATAAATTTCTAAAATTCTGCAACTTGTTAAGCGAGAAAATAAATGGAATGAATAATATAGCTGAAAGTATGAAGTTGAAAAATGGCAAGTAGCAAGATAGTAGCTTATATAAGAAGGGATGATTATGATAAGTAGACGGAGTATAGTTTTAGTAGTATTACTGCTTATTATTTCAATTGCCTGCAGCCAAAGCCCTGAAGAAAAAGCACGCAAGGAATTAAAGCGAATGAACATTGAATATACAGAAAATTCCTTTATAAAGTATGTTGAAAAGGGAGATAAAGCTATAGTTGACTTATTTTTAGCGGCAGGAATGAGTCCAAATCTCAAGAAGAGCGATTATACTGAAGAACCTATACTGAATATTGCTGCCGCATATAATCATGCCGAAATTGTAACTCTATTATTAGCAAAAGGGGCTGATGTAAATGCTAAGAGTAAAAAGGGTATATCAGCATTAACCATTGCAGCCAGAAGTGGCCGTACTGAAATTGTAACTCTATTGTTAGCAAAGGGGGCTGATGTAAATGCCAATGATAATAAAGGTTGGACAGCCTTAATGGAGGCAGTCCAAATCGGTAATACTAATACTGTGGATATTTTAGAGAAAGCTGGAGCCACTATACCGAAGGAATCAATAGAAGGATTTTTAACAGTAGCTGACTCTCAATGGCAAAAGGGAGATTATCAAAATGCTATTCAAAGCTACCAAGAGATTTTATCTCTTGATCCAAATAACTCCAAAGCAAAGGAATTTCTAAAAAAATATAGTGCAGCTGAGTTAACATATGTTGAAATTGCAGCTAAATTTAAGAAAGAACCTGGATTAAATGAATTTGAACTAAAAGAGCGAGCCAAAGAACAAAAAGAATTCTTGGCAAGAACGGAAACTTATTTCAGTATCATCAAGAAGAGCAATGATGAATTTGGAATAAATATGAATGATGAATTTGCAATAAGTAAATATGATTTTAAAAAAAAGAGGTATATTGTAACCGTTGGCTTAAGAGAAGGTAATGCAATAGGACCTCTATATGAAGGGTATTCTGGTCAGATTTGGTATGATATTTTTCTTATTGTTAATGAAGATGGGAAACATCTTGTATTTCCATTATATATAGAAGAAGAAAAAGCCTCTTTGTTAAAATCGCAAAATAAAGAAGAACAAAAAGTCTTAATTATTTACAAGCTCAAAAAAGTTGAAAGATTTACAGATACCACTGTTACAACACCATCCAGAGCAAACCCACGAGGCGGTGCTATTTATATGGACATGTTTCGCTGGTATATCAGGCCGCTTTATGTAGCATTGCTTACTGAAAATGAAAAATATGTTCTTTATGAGGAAAAGCTTGCTAAACAGGCGGAACAGAAAAAAGATTACAAAAAAACCATGAAGAAAAAATAACGCCGAGATAGAAGAAATGAAGGTTCAATCATCCAAGCTTGGGCTTTCTCAGAAGGAGAAAATTTATGAAAAGGTTATTGGTTTTTATTTTATTTTTTGCCATAGCAAGCAGCTTCCTCCCCATGACTTCTTATGGGGCAGGTGTGAAAAGGTTCGTTTTTTATGATTTAACAGCTACAGACAAAAAAACCGGGCTTATGTGGACAAGGGATGCAAATATAGCAGGTAGGCAG
>MHAF01000038.1:16941-21335 GCA_001802865.1 Ignavibacteria bacterium RBG_16_34_14 | reverse complement strand
TGTATGCTCTTAAAAATAATATTGAAAGACTTTCAGAAGATCACGAAAAAGCAAAAATTCTTGCTAAAACAATTAATAAAAATCCCGCTTTTGAAATAGATATGAATTCTGTTCAAACCAATATTCTTATTTTCAAACCGCTGAAAATCAAAGTTGATGAAGCAATAAAAATTTGCAAGGAAAAAGGTTTGCTTTTATCTGTTGGAAAGATTGATTCCTTAAGAGCAGTAACACATCTTGATGTTAGTTTTGAAGATGTTAAAAGAACAGTTGAAATTCTGAACAAAGTATTTATTTAAAAATTAGAAACTTTTAAAACGGTTACAATCTGTGATACGTTTAGTAAGCAGAGGCTGTCTCAAAACTGTCATTCCGAACTTGTTTCGGAATCTTTGGATTTGATTTTAGGCAAAATTCAGAACCTGAAACGAGTTCAGGTTGACAAATTAAGGCTTTTGAGACAGCCTCTACTATTTATAAAAAGGATGTCATTTTAAACAAATTTTTATTCTTATAAATGAGAATAAGATTAGAAAGATTTTTATTATTTTAATTACAAAGAAATTTTCATATTGAGGTTGTTATGAAATCTAAATCCATTCTAATATTAACTTTGGTTTTAATTTATTCAGTTTTAATATTCGCACAAGAAGTTCATGATAAAGGAGTTTTTGTAAAGAGGCAGCCAGGATTTTATGATGAAATATTAAAAGCCTTAGGTGATACAACTGAAACTAAAAATATTGATAAATTTTTATACAAAGTAGATGTAACTGGGAAAAACTTTCCTAAATCCATTGATGAGTTTACTCAATACTGGTACAATGAACCAATCTCTCAAGGTAGAACTGGAACCTGCTGGTCATTCTCAACTACTTCATTTTTTGAATCAGAAGTTTATAGAACTCATAAGAAAAAAGTAAAGCTCTCCGAGATGTACACTGTTTATTGGGAATACTTAGAAAAAGCTGCACGATTCATTGAAGAAAAAGGAAACTCAGAGTTTGGAGAAGGTTCAGAAGCTAATGCTCTTAAAAGAATTTGGAAAAAGTACGGGATAGTTCCTGAAGAGGTTTATACCGGGACGTTTTCGGGGCAAAAATTTCACGATCATAAAGTAATGTTTGAAGAGATGAACTCTTATCTGAAAAGTCTGAAAGAATCAGGCAACTGGAATAAAGATGAAGCGCTTGGTGAAATCAAAAAATTATTAAATAATTATATGGGAGAACCGCCTGCTGAATTTGTAAGCCAGGAAATCAGGTTTACGCCAAAAGAATATCTTGAAAAATATCTTCAAATAAATCCTGATGATTATGTTGATATTCTTTCATATATGCAGCAGCCATATTATCAACAGGTTGAATATGAAGTGCCTGATAATTGGTGGCATAACAAGGATTATTACAATGTTCCTCTTGATGAATATATGTCGGCTTTAAAAAATACAATAAAAAACGGATATACTGTTTCGATAGGAGGAGATGTGTCTGAAGCTGGTTATCTTTCCAGGAATGATGTTGCGATAGTTCCTACTTTCGATATTCCCTCAGAATATATTGATGAGAATGCACGTCAATTTCGTTTCAGTAATAAAACAACGACTGATGATCATGGTATTCACTTAGTTGGTTATTTGAATAAGGATGGAAAAGATTGGTTCTTAATTAAAGACTCTGCATCTGGTTCCAGAGATGGTAATAACAAAGGATATTATTTTTATAATGAAGATTACGTTAAATTAAAAATGTTGGATTTTATGGTTCACAAAGATGCTGTAAAAGATTTACTGGGAAAGTTTAGTAACTAAATAACTAATTATTTTAAATAAATTATAACAAGGGGGTTTTTATGCGTAAGATAGTTTTCGACATTGAGACTTGTTCTTTTCCTTTCGAATCTCTTTCCGAAAGCCAGCAGGAATACCTTCTCCGTTATGCAGAGAAGGAAACAGATGAAAGAATCAAAGAGATCAAAGTTGATGATGCAATAAGATTTACAAGTCTCTATCCCTTTACGGCAAAACTTATATCAATTGGTATTTATGATGTGGAAAAGCAAAAATCTTACATTTATTATGAAAGTGAGCAAACAGAAGAATGGATTTCTGAAAAGAATGTTCATTACAAAGGTTTGAACGAAACAGAAATGATTAATTCTTTCTGGAGAATTATTGAAGTTACCGACCAGGTAATAACTTTTAACGGAAGAAATTTTGACGCTCCTTTTTTAATGATGCGTTCTGCTATTAACAAAATTAAACCAAGCAAAAACCTTATCTCAAAGAAGTTTGATTCTACTTTTCATATTGATCTTCTTGAACAGTTTACATACTTCGGGTTAACAAGGAAATTCAATCTTGATTTTTACTGCCAGGCTTTCGGAGTTGATTCACCAAAGACAAAAGGCATATCTGGAATGGAAGTGAAAACTCTTTATGAAGCAGGAAGAATTAAAGATATTGCTGTTTATTGTGCAGATGATATTTTTTCTACCTACCAGTTGTATAAAATATGGAATGAATTCCTTAACGTCTGACAATGACCGAGTTCAAGAGCAAGTGTAAGTTCAAGAGTAAGATTTTTCACTTCTTGAACTTGCTCTCTCAACACTTGCCAAATAAAAATATTTTGCACTATGTAATAAGATGAGTCAACCTCTCATTATTAGAAATCCAGAACGAGAAAAATTCCTTCATTTCAAATCTTAAGTTTTAGTTTTCCGATGGCACAATTTTAGGCAAGACCCTCTTGAGGCAATATTCCAATCTTAATAAAAAGGACTCTAAATCATTTATGGCAACTGCTATAGATCAGTATGTTACCGGTATTGAAATTAAAAGGAGAATAACGCCTGAAGTAAAAGAAGTCTTATCTCCCGAAGCAATACAATTCATATCTAAGCTGCACCAGTTATTCAATCAAAGAAGAATTGAATTATTAGAGAGAAGGGAAAATCGTCAGCAGGAAATTGATTCCCGCATAATGCCTGACTTTCTTGAAGAGACAAGTGCTGTAAGAGAAGGTAATTGGACAGTTGCACCTCTTCCTGAAGATCTGTTTGACAGACGTGTTGAAATAACTGGACCTGTTGATCGTAAGATGATTATTAATGCCCTTAATTCCGGTGCAAATATTTTTATGGCGGATTTTGAAGATTCAAACTCACCAACATGGAATAATGTTATTGAAGGGCAAGTTAATCTTAAAGATGCAGTTGATGGGACAATATCTTATATCAATCCTGAAACGGGAAAGTTTTATAAACTGAATAAAAAAACAGCGATTCTAATGGTAAGACCGAGAGGATGGCATCTTGAAGAAAAAAATTTTCTTATTGATGATGAACCTATCTCCGCATCATTATTTGATTTTGGACTTTTCTTTTTCCATAACGCTCATAATTTAATTGATAAAGGAACAGGACCATACTTTTATCTTCCAAAGATGGAGAGCCATCTTGAAGCAAGATTATGGAATGATGTTTTTGTTTTTGCGCAGCAGGAACTTGGGATTCCGAATGGAACTATTAAAGCAACTGTTTTAATTGAAACAATCCTTGCCGCTTTTGAAATGGATGAGATACTTTATGAATTAAAAGATCACTCAGCAGGATTAAATTGTGGAAGATGGGACTATATTTTCAGCTTCATAAAGAAATTTAAAAATCATCCGATGTTCATTCCTGACAGAGCACAAGTTACTATGACTTCTCACTGTATGCATTCATATTCTCTGCTTCTAATTAAGACTTGTCACAAACGAAATGTTCATGCAATGGGTGGAATGGCGGCACAAATTCCTATCAAAGACAATAATGAAGCGAATGCAATTGCTATGGAAAAGGTTAGACTTGATAAAGAGAGAGAAGCAAAAGATGGACATGATGGAACATGGATAGCACATCCCGGATTGGTTTCTGTTGCAAAAGAAATATTTGATGAATATATGCCTGAACCTAACCAGATAAAAAATAAAAGAGAAGATGTAAATATTTCTGCAGAAGATCTCCTAACTCTTCCGGTAGGCAGTATTACTCTTGAGGGTTTAAAAACAAATATTGATGTAGGTATTCAATACATTGAAGCATGGTTAAGAGGCAATGGCTGTGTCCCGATTTATAATCTTATGGAAGATGCAGCTACAGCAGAAATCTCAAGAACCCAAGTCTGGCAATGGTTAAATAACAATAACAGTGCACTTGAAGATGGCTCAAGAATAAGTGATGAGCTTTATTCATCACTGCTTGCAGAACAAATTGAAAAAATCAGAGAGATGGTTGGTGAAGAAAAATTTAATAAAGGTGCGTACAGGCTTGCTGCAGAAATTTTCGATTCACTTGTAAGAGAAAAAAAGTTTACTGAGTTCCTGACACTTAAAGCATACGAATATATC